>CAVEWO010000163.1:0-4545 GCA_963619345.1 Bacteroidaceae bacterium | reverse complement strand
CCGGAAGACAGTATGTAAAGCCCCTGAGAAGTATCCAGGTCCATCATTCCGCCGCCCAAAAGACCTATCCTTATAAAAATGAGAAATGCCATCAGCAGTCCGTATATACCCTGCGTTCCCGGTATTGCCTGCAGAATAAGTGTCTTGCCGAACTTTTTCGGATCCTCTGCCAGCACGCCTGCCGCTGCCTGTCCTGCGATACCTACTCCTATTGCACTCCCGATACCTGCAAGAGCTGCTATTGCTGCACCTATCAATGCGAATACATTTCCAGTAATCATTTTCTACCTCCATCACTCTCGTTCAACAGTCGAATATATTTTGTATTCTTTTTCAGCGGATCGAATTCTTCTCCGCCGTCTTCATAAAATTTCCCAAAAAACTCAATGTACTGCAGTCTGCTCGAATGCACGAATGCGCCAAGCGCATTTATAGCCATATTAAATGCATGTCCCGCTGCAAACGTCAGAAGCAGCACTATCGTGCCGATAACACCGCCTCCCGCAAGAGCTCCCATGGTATTGACAACGCTTGCTATGACACCTGTTGCCAGCCCCAGTGCCAAAAGACGTGAATACGACAATATGTCCGAAACATACCCTGTAACACTGTACAGCGAGCTCAGACCGCCTGTGATCTTTCCGATCCCCTTCTTGTCTCTTCCGCCTGTAAACAGCAGGATCAGCGCTCCGGCAGCAGCCATACATATTCCGGGCTTTACAAGTGCCTCGCTTATATTTCCGCCAGCCAGCCACATTATTCCGCCGAGTATCAGAATATACCATGAGAACACGTCGAATACCGCATCTTTCCATCGTCCTCTTTTGATCAGCATCGCTGCATGTATTCCCATTCCCAGGAACAGGTGGATCACCCCGAATATCAGTGACCATATCAGCATTCTCGTAGGATCATCGACCGGATTGAACCATATCGGCTCTATTGTGATTTCCCTGCTGAATATCACCCTGGCCGCCACCTGAAAGAAATCTCCGAACCAGCCTCCGAACATAGCTCCCCAGAACACTGTCGACAGTCCGCACATAAAGAACATCTTTATCATCTTGTAAGTCATTCCTTCAAGTGCGAATTTTTTCATTATGATGAAGCATGCAGCTGCCATGACTATGCCGTATCCTGCATCACTGAGCATTATTCCGAAGAACATCGCATAAAAGAATGCAAAAAATTTCGTTGGATCTATGCCCCTGTAATCCGGCAGCGAATACATTTCTGTTATCGCCTCGAACGGATAAACCATGCTGCTGTTATTTATGAGCACAGGTACAGTTTCGCCTTCCCTGGGTTCTCTGCTGACATAGAAACATTCTTTTTCGTCAAGAACTGTTTCTATCATTTCCATGCACTTCGCCGGCACCCATCCCTGAAGCCCGAATGTCCTGTCCGTCTTCAGGAGTCGTTCTTTTATCTTCTCATGGTCTCTTTCGATTACAAGCTGGTCATACAGGCACTCTATCCCGTTTTTTCTGCTGTAAAGCTCTGCAATCTTTTTTTCCGTATCTTCAATTTTTTTCTTGTATACTGCGATCTCCGAGGCAAGGCGTACGATATTTTCTGCAGCTGTTCCCTGAAACTCTTCGAAACCGGCCGCAGTATACCCGTTCTGCCTGAGGATCTCCAAAACATCCTCCTCACTGCTCTTTGCCGCGATCACCGCAATATATATCAGGTCGCTGTCTCTGCTGATCTCTTTTATTTCGGCAGCTTCTGTTTTTTCATATACCTTTCCGGTCAGAATGCCGCAGTCTGCCGCAGCAGGCAGTGTACCGAGCCCGATAATCGTATATTCCGTCTGACGTATCTGAAGCGGCACATCATAAGCTGACCACGGTGTCAATGCAGCCATATCGCTATTACGCTTATTTACTGCATCTCTGAAACCGCTTAATCTGCCATTGAGTTTTATCACCTCATCGACATCCCGGCTTATCTGAGCGCGTCCAGCCATGATTTCTGCAAATTCGCTCTTTTTCATCGCCTTACGTGTAAAAAAAAGCGGACTTTTCGCATCGCTGTATCTGTCTATCACTTCCAGTGACTGTGCTACACGGCTTATCTGCAAATCGAGAGTATTCACTCTGCCCTCAGCTCCGTCTCTTGTGACTATGCCTGCTGCAATGTCGTTTTCGAAGTCGGATATATCGATGTCAGTTATTTCAACAACACTGAGATCCATGAGGTCTGATATGAGACTTTCTTTTACAGTGTCCATCCCGATCACCGCTATTTTTTTCATATCAACAATCGACACTTCTTCTCACTATCCTTTCTGCAATCATTGCAATCGTATCCTCTTCACGCTCCTTTGCCCGGTCTGCCAGCACTCTGCAGTCATCCCTTATCGATTCCATATATGAGTCATAGCCGGCAGAGGCCTCTGCAGCACCCTCACCTATAAGACGGTCATATATATCCTTTGCGTGATTTTCCGCATCACGCAGTGTTTTTTCCGCCTTTATTCTGGCCTCGTCAATAATATCTTTTGATTCTGCTTTTGCTCTCTGCTGAAGTTCATCTGCCTCAGCTTCGCTCTCTTTTATTCTTTTAAGTTCTTCCGCAAGCATTATTACCCCCCTTTTTCAAATCAGTTTACACGGCTGAAAATTTAAAATTTTCAGCCATTTTATCGTATTGTACCCTATAATGTCAATGAACGCAACTACTTTTGTTCTTTATGATATGAAAACTTTTCTCTGGTACAATCACGTGCTGCGTTGGAACGCAGCATTCATGTACACCTGGGGGCGCCAAACAAAAACAGGCTCCGCGGTGCTCAAGTCTGAACAGCCGCGCAGTCTGTCTCGTTAAAAAATATAAGGATCCATTGTTAACAGGATCTTTTGCTAAAATAAACCGAACACCGGTCACGATGCATATTGCATCAGACTGGCGTTCGATTATGATGCGGATAAATCCGCATTTAAAAATGCTGCAGGTATTTAAATCAATTTTTACAGGGAATCGTCATGTTCGCCGGGCTGCTTGTCTTTGTACTGCTTAAGACCAGCCAGCAGACAGCCATTCGTATAAGGGATGTTGTTTTCATTCAGGTAGTTTACAAGTTCGCCGCTGGACGCCCCGGGTTGAAGAACAACACTTTTGAATTTCTTTCGGCAATCTTTAAGAAGTTCAAGCCCTTTGTCAGGCCTTATGCACATATCGATGATATCTATGTCACCTTCAGTATCGTTGATTGAACTCATCTCATTTCCCACGCATTGTACGCTGTACCCATGAGCAGACATAGCCTGCTTGATTTTGAAAGCGTACTTTTCTTCATTCAAGGTGTTTCCTACGATAACAAAAGACTTCTGATCCATTACTTCTTTTATTTCCATTGTGTACCTCCCGGAGTTCTGCTTGTGATTACTTTTCATTCAGGATTATTATATCGTTTTCCAGTTGAGTTTTGTGGATTTCACTGTGCCCGGCTCGCTAAGCCATTATAAATCCCATTACAGCAAACAGTATCGCTGAAGCTCCCGCCGCAATGAATCCATACGGCATCTGAGTGATTGCGTGTCTGAAATTATCGCACCCGCAGGCTGCTGATGTGATAACTGTTGCATCCGAGTAAAAGCATACATGGCTTCCGAACACACCGGCCGACAGGCAGGCTGCTGTAAGGAGCGGAACATTGCATCCAAGCTGGTAAGCAAGAGGGATAACAATCGGCAGTGCTATGATATACATTCCCCAGTTAGTTCCCGTTATAAACTCTGTGCATGCAAGAATCAGGAAAATACACAGCGGTGCTGTAGCAGCTGTCATATGAGCTGCGCCGGTTTCTATACACCATCTTGTAAAGCCTATCTGTTCATTCATAGTGCCGAATTCAAACGCCGCTACCATCAGAAGCAGCGGAAGCGTCATATTCTGAATACCCTTAATAAACACGTCCCAGAAATCATTCGCAGTCATTATGCCCTGTGCCGGGTAAACAACAAGCATGAAGATAATTGCGCATGCCACACCGATCTGCATCTCTGTTCCCGCAATAATTGTTGTCCCTACAAGAACGATTATCGGCAGGAAAAAGTTCAGTACATTTGGATTTTCCGGTTTTTCAACATCTTCCTTGTCTGACGAAAGGATCGAGATTTTCTCAGAGCCTTCCGGAGCTAAAGGACCGCCGCTCGATGTTCTTTCATAGGCTTTTTTCATAGGTCCGAATATCGGTACTACTCTGAATATTACCAGTGGAACAAGAATAGCAGCTATCCATCCGTAGAAGTTATATGGAATAGTAGTAATAAATGCACTGACAGGTGTAGTCTGGCCTTCGGCCCAGCCTGAATCAATCATGATTTTTCCTGCAAATACACCCCATGTTGTAAATGGCACAATTACGCAGAGAGGTGCAGCTGTCGAATCTGCAATATAAGCCAGCATTTCTCTCGGTGTTCTGTATCTGTCAGTAATGTTTGCCATACATGAACCTACAGTACAGGAATTGAGATAGTCATCTATAAAGATGATTACTCCCAGAAACCATGTCCACATAAGAGCGGCTTTCTCTGTTTT
>CAVEWO010000162.1:0-4567 GCA_963619345.1 Bacteroidaceae bacterium | reverse complement strand
CAGGAAGAATTCGCCTCCCCATATATGACCGTCCGTGCCGTAGCCTGTTCCGTCGAAGCTGACCCCGATCACTTTGCCTTTCAGATCATTTTCTGCCATTACGGAAGCCACGTGAGCATGATGATGCTGGACCTTTATGAGAGGAAGGTCGTTTTCCGCAGCATATTTTTCTGCAAATGCAGTGGTGTAATAGAGCGGATGCATGTCGCAGACGACAGCTTCAGGGCGTACCCTGAAAAGCTCCTTGAGACGCGCTACGCTGCTTTCGTAAAGCTGCTGGTTTTCTACTGTATCCATGTCTCCGAAAAACTGGCTGATGTATGTGAACGGCCCTTTTGTCAGCGCGAAAGAATTCTTGAGCTGGCTGCCGGCCGCGAAAATCATGGTTTTATCGGATGGCGCAGAGTCGATGTAAAGCGGCACCGGCACGTATCCTTTAGAGCGTCTGATCATCTGGGGCTGATCGTCGATCACGCGCACTACGGAGTCGTCTGAGCGGACTCTGATCTGTCTGGTATTGTATATCATGCCGTCGATGAGCGGGTTTGCCGCCATCATGGCATTCATTTCGGATTCATCCTTTATCATTGGCATGTCCGAAAGGTTAGCGCTTGTGAAGATCAGCGGGCTTATCCTGTCGAGCAGCATGTACTGTGCTGCAAAGCTCGGCAGGAAGCTGCCGATGAAGCGGCTTCTGCGGATCTCATCGTACGGGAGAACTCTATGTTCGAGCAGGATTATAGGGCGCGCTGAAGAATTGAGCAGCTTTTCCTCGGTCTTGTTCACGAAGCAGAATTCTTTTATCTGGTCTGCATCTCTGAACATCACTGCAAAAGGCTTGGCTTCGCGGTTCTTTATTTTTCTCAGTCTGGCCACAGCGTCGTCGTTCAGCGGATCTGCCAACAGGTTGTAGCCTCCGACGCTTTTAAATGCTATGACGCCGCCGTTTCGCAGTATTTCTGCGGCATGATCGAGTACAGCCGCGTCGCGGCGTATATGTGCAGCTTTGCATGAACCTGAAGAAAAATCCCCGGATCTTGAAATTTGATCGATGCCTGAATCAGGAGCATGATGCTGATTTTCTTTCCAGATGAGCTGAGGACCGCATTCGTGACAGGAGATGGTCTGCGCATGATATCTTCTGTCGTTGAGTGCAGTGTACTGGCTTTCACAGAAATCGCACATAGGAAAATCCACCATAGAAGTGTTTTCCCTGTCGTAAGGGATCTTGTCTATGATGGTGTATCTTGGTCCGCATACCATGCAGCTTATGAAAGGGTGCCGGTATCGCGGGTTGTCGCTGTCATAAAGCTCCTGCAGACAGTCGGGGCATATCGCCAGATCTGCCGGGAGCATGGCGGCTTCGTCATCGCCGGCGCCGCTTTTGATGATCGTAAAAGAATCGAATTTCCTGTAAGAGACGGATTCCCGCTTTATATGGACTATTTCAGCGGGAACCGGTTTGTTCTTTATCAGTGTGTCTATGAATTCAGTGATCCGAAGGGGTGTGTCGGTGACAGTTATCTCGACCAGTCCTCCGATGTTGAGGACCTGCCCCTTCATGCCGAGCTGTGCGGCTGTTTTTGCGACATATGGACGGAATCCTACTCCCTGGACTATTCCCCAGAGTTTAATTCTTTCGCTTTGTTCTGCAGCCACTTAGCTACCTCCTCGTAACCTTCGCCTGTTTTTCCTGAAACCTTGAATACAGGAACATCCTTGTTCAGGGCACGGACGCCTTTCATGTAGTATTCTTCATCAAAATCGAGATACGGTATCAGATCGACCTTGTTCAGCAGGATGATGTCTGCTTTTTCGAATGCGAGAGGGTACTTGTAAGGTTTGTCGCTTCCCTCAGTGACTGTGGATATCAGCATCATCACGTGTTCGCCGATAGTGAATTCGGCAGGACATACGAGGTTGCCGATGTTTTCTATGAACAGTATCCCCGGCTCGCTGAATGATATATGCTCTGTGGCATGCTCGATCAGCGGAGCATCGAGATGGCATTCGCCGTGGGTGTTCACCTGATGCGTTTCGATGCCGAGTGAATTGAGATCCTGTGTATCTATATCGGATTCTATGTCACCCTCGATGACATATGGCTTTACGTCGAGGTGCTTAACGATGTTTTTGAGCGATGTCGTCTTGCCGACTCCCGGAGCTCCCATTTCGTTGACAACGAGCACTCCGTGCGATGTCATGTGTTCATTGACGTGTTCTGCTATATGGTCATTCTCATCGAGGATGCCTTCCATAACATTTATTTTTCTGATATCGTGCATTACTTGTTACCTCCGTTTGATTATCCGCATACCGGCCGGGCATCTGCTATGTGCCGCTGCCGGAAATGCTGCGCTTTATTCTATTTCGATGCTTTCTATATAGAATTCCTTGCCTATTTCAGTAGGCTCACCCTGACCGTCGCATTTAGGACAGTCGAAAGTCATCGGCTTCTTTTCGAAAAGCTCGCCGCATTTCGCGCATCTGAGCTTTGGCTTCACATGCGTTATATCGACTAGTGCGCCTTCACATATGGTGTCCTGTGATATTATATCAAAATACATCTGTACCGATTCGCCGACATAACCGGAGTAATCTCCGATCACGAGACTTACCTTTGTCACCTTCGAGCCGTGCGCTTTTCTGCAGTGATCGCCTGCGATCTTTATGATCTGTTCTGTGATTGGATATTCGTGCATAGCCTTAACTTCCTGTTTATTTTGAAAATAATTTACAACTTATATTATAAATCTTTTAGGGGATATTAACAAACTTTTTTTGTTCTGATAAAAGTACCGTTATGTGCTTTTTGAAAATGAACAGGTGTCGGGCAGTCATAATATGGCCGTACAGGTTTGAACTACAAGCGATGGTTGTCAGTAACACAATTTATAACTGTGAACGGATTTTTATAATATGAGACATGAAAGATAAAAAACTGTTATAATGCTTTTAGGGAGAAGGGATGGTTCACGATACTATTGATATGATATTTATCATGGGGGTAATATTATGGAAATCCGTCAGCTGAAGTATTTTACCAGGCTTTGTGAAGATCTGAACTTTTCTAAAGCGGCAGCGAACCTTTATATGACACAGCAGGCATTGAGCCAGTCTATAAAAAATCTTGAAAATGAACTCGGAGTAACATTGTTCGTACGAAACAAAAATGGTGTGGAGCTCACTGATATCGCAGAGTACATGCTGTCTGAAACAAAAGTCTTTTTAAAAAAATATGATGTTATGATAGAGAATATCCAGGATTTTTCATTGTCTATGAAAGGAACCATAAAAATGGCAGTACCACCCGGAGCGCTGCATCATATAGTTCCGATAGTAATGAAACAGTTTCATGAAATATATCCCGAGACCGACTTTGAGATATCGGAGATGGCGGATCTTGAATGTGAAGAAAGTGTTTTATCCGGAAAGTGTGATCTGGGAGTATCGGTAGCGCCTATAGACGACAGCAGGTTTGATTTTTTCCCTCTTATAAATGAAAATGCGTTTCTGCTGGTAAACAGAAAAAATCCGCTGGCGGTAAAAGATACGATAAGATTTGATGATCTTAAAAATGAAAATCTTCTCGTTATGGACAAAACATTTAAATGGCATGAACAGGTACTGAAAAGATGCAGGAATGCATCGGTGCCGTATTCGTCAATGCATCCGTCAACACTGGCGGAACTAGTGAATCAGAATCTTGGAGTGACTTTTCTTATACCGTATGAGGTGAATAAACATATATGCAATGATACGATCGCAGTTCCGATAGATCCCGTGGAGAATTTCGGATATTCAGCAGGACTTATATTGAGGAAAGGATGGCCCGTAAGGCATATGGTATCGGTTCTTGTGGATTACATCGTCATGAATTTCAGGGATAAAAAACTTGTGTAGGATATATATTGGATTTTAGAAAACCTGAGAGTGATCAAGCAGCTTTCGGGTTTTTTGATACCATTTTTTATTGTCTTGATCATCATATTATTTTGTTTTACGTAAAAAATATTTCTTTATATATTTTAAAGCATCAGATGATTTTATCAGAAACAAAAGGAGAAAGTGATTATGGCTGATTATGATATTCTTATCATCGGGGGAGGCCCCGGAGGATATGTGGCTGCGATCAAAGCGGCCAAGGCGGGTATGAAAGTCTGCATATGCGAAAAAAAACATCTTGGCGGAGTGTGTTTAAACGAGGGATGTATCCCTACTAAGGCACTGCTAAAGAGTGTCGAGATGCTGGCGAATGTGAAAGCGGCAGGAGACTTTGGCGTAGATACGGAATGTGCGGCGTCAATGAAACTGGATCTGGAGAAAGTGCTCAAGCGCAAAGAAATGGTCATAGCGACTCTCAGAAATGGAATAGGGCATCTGCTTAAGCATCCCAACATCACGCTGATGAGAGAAACTGCGAGACTTACGGGACGAAATGAGGCGATGTGCGGAGATGAAAGAATAATTTTTGATAATGCGATAATCGCGACAGGCTCTGAAGCGGCTATACCGCCGGTTTCTGTAGAGGAGGGTGCTGTTGTGGGCACGAGCAGCGATATACTGC
>CAVEWO010000161.1:0-4568 GCA_963619345.1 Bacteroidaceae bacterium | reverse complement strand
ACGTGGAGTTCTGCGCCAGATATGCTGATACCGTGAGCATGATGTTCGACGGCAGCATCATAACGACGAACACTCCGGATCGGTTTTTCTCGCAGAACAGCTTTTACACGACGGCAGCCAACAGGATGAGCCGTCATATATTCGACGATGCTATTACAGATGAGGATGTGATCAGATTATGTCAGCTGAACAGATAAAGGAAACAGATATTTACGCGGAGTCCGGCGGTAAAGGCATTGCAGACAGAACATGCGGGGAAACCGGCGGTGCCGGCGTTGATGGCGGCATGATCGTGGAACCCGGAACGACCGGACGCAGACGGGGAAAACTGGCGGCAGGACTGCTGGCGGTCTTTGTGCTGATACCGGCGGCGATGTTTGCAGCACCGCACCTCGGAGGGAGAGGATACTACTTAGCAGGAGTGCTCATCATAATTCTTTCGATGGTGCCGTTTTTCGTGCAGTTCGAAAGGCGCAGACCGGAGGCACGCGAACTGGTGATGATCGCAGTGATGTGTGCCATCGCGGTCGTATCCAGAGCGGCGTTTATCATGCTGCCCCAGGTCAAGCCCGTGATCGGCATAATAATCATAGCCGGCATGGCATTCGGACCGGGTGCCGGATTCCTGACGGGTTCGCTGACTGCATTCGTCAGTAATTTCATTTTTGGACAGGGACTCTGGACCCCGTGGCAGATGTTCGCATACGGTATCGCCGGATTCATAGCAGGACTGTTTGCCCGAAGAGGGATAATAACAGCGGAAAAGAAACTGCCGGTCACGATATTCAGCGGCCTGGTGGTGATGGTCGTGACGGGGCCTTTGCTCGACCTGTGCACGGTTTTCACGATGAGCAGCACTGTTGACGTTTCATCGGTGCTGTCCATTATGGCGGCGGGCGTGTCGTTCAACGCGGTGCTGGCGGTATCGACGATGGCAACGGTATTTATCCTGTGCAGACCGATGATGGAAAAGCTGGATCGTATAAAGAAAAAATACGGGATCATGGAGGCGGACGAAGCATTATGAGGTTTGACAGCTACCATCCTATGATAAATCTCATATATTTTGCGGGCGCGATCGCATCGGCAGCGGTGTTTAATCACCCCGTTTTTGTCGCGATCGCATACGTGTCGGCATTCACTTACTCGGTGAAGCTGAAAGGGATCAGAGGGCTTGTGCCGGATCTGTGCCTTATACCTCTGATATTCGGATACACATGGCTGTATTCATATTACAATCACTTCGGAGTGACGTCCCTGGGAGAAAATTTCATAGGCAATCATATCACCCTCGAGGCTGTGGCATACGGACTGCAGACCGGTGTGTCGGCTGCAGCTGCGATAATGCTTGTGTTATGCCTGTTCGAGATATTTTCAGCTGACAAGGTCATCTATCTTTTCGGTCGTTTATCGCCGAAGCTGTCGTTGTTCCTCTCGATCATCCTGAGATGCCTGCCGAGACTTGCGAAGCAGGCCGGCAGAGTGGATGACGCGCAGGCCGGTATCGGAAAAGGGCGCAGCCAGGGTCCTGTGTGGCGCAGGCTGCGGAGCTGCATACGCATGGTTTCCGTACTCGTCACATGGTTTATGGAGAGCATCGTGGAAAGCGCACAGTCCATGAAAAGCCGCGGTTACTCGCTGAAAGGCCGCACGGCGTTTTCTATATACAGATTCGACAACAGAGACAGAAGCTATGTCGTGTTCACATTCCTGTGCATCACCCTGACGCTGATGGCAGTGATGCTTGACCAGACACACATATATTATGACCCTCAGCTGATAATGAACCGCATAACACCGGTGTCTTATGTTTTTTATACTGCATACGCATGTTTCATGCTGTCGCCGATGATACTGCAGATGTACGGCGAGCGGCGCTTCAGCAGGCAGAGACAATCTTGCAGTACAAACACTAGATAATTCAGAAAATTGCATTTAATCTTGTTGTAATACTTCTTTTACAATGCTATAATAAAGGCATCTTTATAAAACTAATTAGGGAGGACTTATTTGATGAAGGGCTATAAGAGTGAAAACATAAGAAACGTTGCACTTGTAGGACACGGCGGAAGCGGCAAGACAACATTCCTGGAAGCTGCGTTACTTGCAACAGGCGTTATCAGCAGACTTGGCAAAGTTGAAGACGGAAATACAGTTTCCGACTACGACAAAATGGAAATCGAAAAAGGTTATTCTATCAGTACTTCTATCGTACCTGTAGAGTACAATAACGTAAAGATCAATTTTGTCGACACTCCGGGATTCTTCGATTTTGTCGGTGAAGTAAATTCGGCATTAAGAGCAGTAGAAGCAGCAGCAATTCTGGTAGATGCTTCGGCAGGCGTTCAGGTTGGAACAGAAAAAGCCTGGAATTCATGTAAAGAATTCGGTATTCCTAAGTTCTTCTTGATAAATAAGACCGATAAGGATAATGTTGACGTTGACAAGGTCATAGCAGATCTTAAAGAGAAATTCGGCACATCTGTAGTTACTCTTGATGACAAAGAGGCGATGACGGAAGCGATCGCAGAGACTGACGAAGTTCTGATGGAGAAATTCTTCTCGGGCGAAGATTTCACTGACGACGAGTTCAATCGCGGACTTTCACACGGTATCGGATCCGGAGACATAGTGCCTGTTCTGGCGTGCTCATCGGTTAAGGGCGACGGAATAACAGATGTACTCGACGATTTCATAAAGTTCGTACCGACACCTGCAGAGCATGAAGATTACGATGCGAAGAACGATGCTGACGAAGATATCAAGATCAAGGTCGATCCGGCCGGAAAGCCTGCGGCATTCGTGTTCAAGACTATCGCAGATCCGTTCCTCGGCAAGATCTCGCTGGCTAAGGTGATTTCAGGAACATTGAAATCAGGTCAGGAAATATACAATGCAAGAGCAGAAAAGTCCGAAAAACTCGGTTCGATGTTCTTCATGAGAGGAAAGAACCAGGCCGAAGCACCGGTCGTTGAAGCCGGGGATATCGTGGCTATCGCAAAACTGCAGTTCACGAAGACAGGTGACACTCTCTGTGAAAAAGCAAACATCGTGAAATTCCCTCCTGTGAAATTCCCTGCTCCTGCGCTTTACATAGCGATAGAACCTAAGGACAAGGGCGATGACGAAAAAGTCGGCACAGGTTTACATAAGCTTATGGAGGAGGATCCGTCATTCATACTCGAAAGAAACGTTGAGACGCATCAGTCGCTTCTCGGAGGACAGGGCGAGATTCAGCTCAGCATCGTTACAGCCAAGCTTAAAGACAAGTTCGGCGTAGATGTAGTTACAGTACCTCAGAAGATCGCGTACAGAGAAACTATCAAAGGCAGCTCGGATGTACAGGGCAAGCATAAGAAACAGTCTGGAGGCGCAGGCCAGTACGGTGACGTTCATATCAGATTCTCACCTGCACAGGAAGAATTCGAGTTCTCGGAAGAACTGTTCGGCGGTTCGATCCCTAAGAACTACGTTCCTGCCGTAGAAAAGGGGCTCAGAGAGTCTATGGAAAAGGGTCCTCTAGCAGGCTGCAAGGTAGTTAATATCAAGGCGGTGCTGTACGATGGTTCATACCACGATGTAGACTCGAACGAAATGGCGTTCAAGATCGCTGCTTCGCTCGCATTCAAAAAGGGTATCGCAGAGGCTAAGCCTTGCCTGCTCGAGCCTGTTATGAAGCTCGAGATCACCGTTCCTGACGATCACATGGGTGATGTTATGGGTGACATGAACAAGAGAAGAGGCAAGATCCTCGGCATGGAACCTGTTGCAGGAGGCGGACAGAAGCTGATCGCAGAAGCGCCTCAGGCAGAGCTGTTTGACTATGCTATCGTGCTCAGATCGATGACTCAGGCAAGAGGAAGCTTCACTATGGCATTCGAAAGATACGAAGAAGTGCCTGCTCAGATCGCACAGAAGATCATAGCAGATCACCAGACTCAGCAGGAAAGCAAGTAGTTTTCTTAACATAACATATAACATAATCAAACCTTGAAGGCTGTCTCGCAGGAGGCAGCCTTCCTGCGATATGCGGGAGTTCTGCGTGAGAAGTTCGCACTGAACGAGGTGTTTGCGCTGCGTCGTAAGAAATTCCTGCTGTGTAATGATTTGCGTTTTGTGAGGATCTTGAGGGCGAACGATGTTTTATTTTGCAAAACCGCAAAATGCGCGCAATATTCTGCTATAATGCTGATTGAAGATAAGTTTTTTCAGGCGGCCGTGATCATATGGAGGTCTGCCGGAAAGCTGCGAACGGAAATGCGAGGGATATGAGTATGGCTAAAAAGAACAAGACCGTTTTCGTGTGTCAGGAGTGCGGATATGAGAGTACGAAATGGCTGGGACAGTGCATCTGCGGCGCATGGAACACGATGGTCGAGGAAAAGATAATAGATCTTAATATAGATGATAAACGGCGCAGGAACTCCGCTATGGCTGGCGCAGGCAGGAGCGGAGCGGCAGCAGCTGGAAGATCGTCAGGAACAGGGTCTGCAGCGTTCTGCAGCATACCGCAGAGTGCGGGGCGGGCCGGAAAACCGGTGAGGCTCAGGGAAGTGATTTCCGGTGAA
>CAVEWO010000160.1:0-4575 GCA_963619345.1 Bacteroidaceae bacterium | reverse complement strand
ATTACAAACGGCTTGTCAGTGAGAAGCTGGAAATCCGGGATGAAAAGCAGAGTCGGGGCGAAAAGCACAGTTTCCAGACGAAAAGTAGTTTCCGGGCGGGAAGTAAATCCATGACGGCAAATAAATCAAGGGCAAGAGAAAGGGACCGGTGAAATGAGGAATGACAGGATCTTAAGGATATATACCGACGGCGGATGCGCTGGCAACCAGAGCGACGAGAATCTCGGCGGCTGGGGCGCGATAATGGAGTTCGGCGGTGCGCAGAAGGAGCTTTACGGCAGCGAGCGCAACACGACAAACAACAGGATGGAGATGACCGCGCTGCTGGAGGCCTTTAAAGCGATAAAAAAAGACGGACAGATCATCCAGGTCTTTTCGGACAGCAGCTACCTTATGGACTGCTTCCGCAAGGGCTGGTACAAAGGCTGGCAGAAAAACGGCTGGAAGACGGCGGCGAAGAAACCGGTGGAAAATCAGGATCTGTGGAAGCAGCTGATTCCTTTCACGGAAAAACACCGCATATCGTTTTATCGCGTAAAAGGGCACGTCAGCCTGAACAGCAGGACGACAGATTTTGACAAGCTCTATGCAAAGTTCAGGGAGTGGAACGGCGCAGAGTTTTCATACGAGGATTTCATGTATGTGACAGAGAAAAACAACAGAGCCGACGAACTGGCGAACGTCGGGATCGACGAGATAAGAACGTAGCCGCCGGGATCGCTGCCGCAGCACTGCACATGCCGGAAACCTGCCCGCCGGCACAGCAGCGCGGCATGCCGCATCAATAGGGTGCAGATCATCGGCGCGGCATAAATCACACTTTTCCTTCGTTATAAAAATACTGCAGATGTGTAGTATATATAACGGAGGATTTTTTATGGGAAAATTTATGGGATTTTGCAAAGGCGGCAGAGTGCGTTTTGCCGCAGCGGCAGGCGCAGCTGCAGCGCTGTGTTTTTTTGTTTTGTGTGTGGCGGGGACGCGGTCGTATGCGGCAGAGGATCATGCATGGATCCCCCGCGATACCGGCGGCACATTGAGTCTGAGCGGTGTGTCCGCTGGTGTATCCGCGGCTGCCGGCAGCACGCAGGTAGTCATTTCTCCGGATCTGATTTCAGATGATGACGACCTGCAGATAGTGCTTTCCATGGGCGAACTTCCCGAGTCGATCTGTATCAGCTGGAAAGGTGAGGCCGACGGTCCAGCCTGTATAAAGATCGGATGCAGCAGGAAAGCGCTCAGGAAAGTCAAAGCTGTAAAAGCTTCATCCGAGAAAACGCTGGAAGGCAGTTATTATCGTTACAGGGTGCAGTTTGACGGACTCGAACCCGGTGAGAAATATTATTATGCGGTCGGCAGCTTTGAGGGCGATGACAGCGGACAGGGGCGCTGGGTGAGATTTGGAAAGGTGCACAGCTTCAGAGTCCCGAAAGCTTCGGAATCGACGCAGTTCCTTTATCTTGGAGATGTGCAGTTCGATGTGTCGCCGGTAATGGAGACGCACGGGGCAGATCCCGTGCTCTGAGGGCATCAGCATATGTATATGCGCACGGAGGTGATCGTGGGGCTGTTCAGGTGAAAGCGGAGTGTGTGAAATTGCAGTACACGATATGCGGCATAAAACTTTATAATATTACGTGACGTAAAACTTTATAATATGACAGCACTTCACAAAGCAGTAAAATTTTGGTACAATAATATTATGTGTCAAATAACCAAGAGGATTTATCAGGAGAAAGGAGTTTATGATGCTCTGCGTGCGGGGTATCATACAGGAAACAAATGAAAAAAGAAGCAAATGCGGCGGCTCTGCTGCCGATAGTCGTATTTTTGATCTTTTATCTGGGCAGCGGTATATATTTTGAATATATTGCGCCAGTGGAAGGCGGGATGGGATTTTACATAATGTCGGCGGTAGTCGCATTCATGTTCGGTCTGGCGGTCGCTTTCTTGCAGAACAAAGAGCTTGATTTTGATCAGAAGATAAGTGTATGCGCAGCGAGCATAGGTGATGACAATATTACAACAATGCTTTTCATCTTTCTGATGGCAGGTGCGTTCAGCGGTGTCGCAGAGGGTGCGGGCGGAGCATCGAGTGCTGCAAATCTGCTGCTTTCGATAATTCCGTCTGATTTTGCGATCGTCGGTCTGTTCGTGATCGCATGTGTCATCTCGATGGCCATGGGTACTTCCTGCGGGACGATATCAGTCATCGTGCCGGTAGCTATGAATGTCGCTGCGGGTGCAGATCTGAATCTGCCGCTCTGCGTGGGTGCAGTGGTCGGCGGTTCGATGTTCGGCGACAATCTTTCTTTCATCTCGGACACTACCATAGCGGCTACGAAAACTCAGGGCTGCAAGATGAAGGACAAGTTCAGGGAAAATTTCCCGATAGCGCTTCCTGCCGCTATCGCTACGGCGGTCATACTGGCTGTCATATCTATAAGGAACGGCGGCGCGGAGATCGGCACCTTTGATTATAATATATGGCAGGCGCTCCCGTATTTCGGCATACTGATCCTGGCACTTTGCGGGATAAACGTGTTCATAGTGCTGGGTGCAGGTACTGTGGCTTATTTTATCGTCGGTATCGCTACCGGTGCGGCGAATGTAGCAGATACGTTCTCGTCGATGGGCAGCGGAGTTTCGGGCATGTATGAGACAATGATCGTTACTGTGCTGGTTGCTTCGATGAGCGGTCTTATCAGGGAAAATGGCGGATTCGAGTCTATCCTGCAGTTCATCAAGCGTAATTTCAAGGGGAGCAGAGGCGGGCAGGCAGGTGTCGCACTGCTGACTTCGCTGATGGATGTAGCGACTGCGAACAATACAGTGGCGATAGTTGCTGCTGGCCCTATAGCAAAGGATATCAGCAGGGAGTTCGATATCACGCCGCAGCGAACGGCTTCTATAATGGATATCTTCAGCTGCGTATGGCAGGGCATCATCCCTTACGGTGCGCAGCTGCTGATCGCATCAGGGCTTGCCGGCATTTCATCACTGAGCATAATCCCGTATCTGTTCTATCCGTTCCTGCTGTTCGTAAGTGCGGTACTGTTCATCGTTTTTAAGAAATAGGAATAGGATAAGGCAAAATGATAAAAAGAAAGGCTGCGTCCTGACCGGTCAAATTTTTGACCATCAGGGCGCAGCCCTTTTTGTGCAGTAAATAAGTATGGCGCGCAAGCAGGAACTCATACTCTATGCCTGCATGTTTTCGAATTTTTTCGTAGCCACCAGATAATCGTTGAGCGTTCCCAGGTGTACGTAGTAATAAGAGTAGCGGTCTTCCTTCTTGACTTCGACAAGTCCGGCATCCCTGAGTTTCTTTACATGCTGGGATATCGTTGCCTGCGAGTAGTCAAAATAATTGACGAGATCTTTGTTGCAGACGCGCTCTCTCTTCTTGTTTGATGCCATGATATACCTGAATATTTTTATTCTTGCGGGATGCGCCAGTGCATCGGAAATCTTTGCGATAAGCAGTATGTCACGCTCCTGCATTTCGTCGAGTTCTTTTCTTAATCTCATATTTTAATGCTCCTGTCTGACGGATGCTCGCGAGTCAGAGCCATCCGATAATGCGAATACTACTAGTATACTTATATGCAAAAAATATGTCAACTTTTGTTTTTTTGCAGCGGCAGGCCGGGGAGCTTGCGGGGTACGCTGCTGTGGCCGGCCGGCCGTGCGCGGGGCGTGTTAGGGCTGGGCGGCAGGCTGGGGAAGTGCGGATGAGATGCGGCTGGCCGCATCTCAGTATCCGGGCTGTGAGGCGGCTGCTTTCATGGAAATAAATGGAGATTTGGTGTTCGGGCAGTGAAAGACTTGCGGAACGTATTGTAAAAATATGTCAAATGTATATAATTAGGGCATATCGAGGGGGTTTCGTAACAGTGCGATTTGAGTTAAATTCGGCATGTATGTTTATGCAGTAAAATGCGTCGAAAAGTGCATAAATATTCACAAAATCCTGCATCAGAGCCATAAAAACGGCGCTTTTTTACATAGCATGGAAATGCATGGAGCGCGACCTGCTGCGATTTACAAAAGTATGCGATTTTCCGCAAAAAACATACAATCGACTGTTACCAAATCAGCCCAAGTAAGACTTAAAACATACAATCAGGGTTTTGGAAAAGGGGAGCAGAATGCAAAAAGAAGATGCATATTTAAACATTATGCTGTGGGAATATAGAGAACGTCTCCGCCGATTCAGGCAGGAGCTGAGGGGAATGCCGGATGGGCATCTGTCGCGAAGAAAGTGCGGCGACAGGTATCTTTATACGTGGATGAGGGAGCTGGAGACCGGGCGCAGGACAATGGGCATACAGCGCGATCAGGCGATGATAAGCAAGCTGGCGCGGAAAAAATATCTGCAGATCGCGATAAAGCTTCTCGAAGAAGAAATCGACAGGCTCACTGAGTTTGCAAAAATGCACGTGCCGCCTGAGCCGGCGGCTGTTTTTGAAAGACTGCCGAAAATCTACCGGGACATCCCGGAGAAAATGTTTTTCGGCCCGGCGCAGGGGGCGGATTTATGGGCGTCGCAGCCGTATGAGGCAAATCATTTCA
>CAVEWO010000159.1:0-4582 GCA_963619345.1 Bacteroidaceae bacterium | reverse complement strand
TATTGATGTAGTATAGGGATTGGTTGAATAAAAAAGATTGTATATTGAATGTATGTGATTAAAGCAGGAAGGGCAACAAGCGGTGAGTGCTCTTCCTGCTTTAATTCTTATTATCATTGCATTGCATCTTTACCAATGCATCCATAATTTTTTAAACCTCTGGTGGTTAAACGATTCGTGTTGCCAGCCATCACTTAACACAGTGATTTAATTTTGCATTAAGAATTGAACAGCCAGTTCATCTTTCAATAATTTTCCCTTCAAATGCGTAACGGATGTCAACAAAGAGATATATGTACTTTGATTTGTAAGGAATCACATCGTATAGAATCGCCTTATTATTCTATCAATCATCAATTATAAAAATCAGAAACATTTCAATCAGTTCACCATGTCACTTTTATTTTGTGTTATACTATTTTTATATGATTTTCTTGGTCTCCGCTGCCGCTTCGGTCGGCACAGAGCAGAGGCCCACTGGACCTCTTGTGCCCTTGTATTTTCCCTTATCAGAGTTCGTAAATACTGATGGGACGATATAACACAAGGGAAATAATAAGGGAAGGTTCATCTGCGGTAAATCCAGTGTTTTCCAGTGTTTTCGGAGAATTTAATAACAAAATATAACAGTTATTAAATCTCTTAAAACAGGTGAAATCTCAATCGGAATTTTGGGAGTTTTATTCATGAATACACAGGGAATGGAGCCGATGTGTGGACATGGTTCTATTGCTGTGGCTGTGATTGCAGTAAAATATGGCTTGGTTGAAGCGAAAGAGCCTGTTACAGAGGTGAGGCTGGATGTACCAGCAGGAATAGTAACATTGAAATTGACAATAAAGGACGGAGAAATATTAAATGTATTACTGCAAAATATAGAATCTTATTATATTGGCGCAGAGAGCGTGGATATAGATAGGAATTTTTCTGTGATGGTCGACCTGGCATATGGAGGGAATGTTTTTGCGGTTGTTAATGCAGATGATATTAAATTGCCATTAGTACCTGAAAATAAAGAAAGAATCATCAGGGTCGGGATGAAAATAAAAACAGCAATAAATGAGAAAGCCGGAAGTGCAAAGGTTTTGGGAACTGTATTTTATTCAAGTGATGTAACTGATGCTGACTACAAGGATACAGTGGTATTTGGTGATGGCTCTATCGATCGTTCGTCATGTGGAACCGGATGTTCAGCACTGATTTCTGTACTCAGAAAAAAACAGATTGTTGAAGTTGATCAGGAAATAACTGTTCAAAGTATTGTAGGAACAAATTTTGGTATAAGGATTACTGCGGAATCAAAAGCAAATGGAAAGGATTGCAGTATTACAGTAATAAAAGGGAAAGCATATATTATTGGAGAAGGAGTTCGATTTTTTGACGAACAAGATCCAATAGAATATGGTTTTAAGTTGTAATGTAATATGCAAAGATGCGAGTGAATGAATAGATAGCTTCTGATTTAAAAGACAACGAAGTCATGAATTAAATTGCAAATATCCCTTGAAATTTCAATATTTATGTGCTATCCTTATAAAGGTATAACTAATGAACTTAGTAAGAGTGGGTGAAACGCCCACTCTTTACTTTTGTAAACAGGAGAAAACCTGTTGTATTATAAAATCGAAAGAGAGATTTTTATGGCGAAAAAGAAAATAACCGATACAGTAGAGGAACTTCTTGCCGGATTTTTGGAAGATGAAGACTATGAGCTTTACAACTGCGAGTATATAAAGGAAGGCAGAGACTGGTTCCTGCGCGTTTATATCGACAAGACGGCTCCGGATGAATATGTTGGTACGGAGGATTGTGAAAAGGTCAGCAGGTTCCTGAGCGAAAAGCTGGATGAGGAGGATCTGATAGAACAGAACTACTATCTCGAGGTTTCATCGCCAGGAATGGACAGACCGCTGTTAAAGCGTGAGCATTACGAAAGATACACAGGAAGTGAAGTTGAGATAAAGCTTTACAAAGGAAAAGACGGAATGAAAAACATACAGGGCGTATTGGACAGCATGGATGGAGATTCAGTAACGGTCACAGATCACAGCGGCAAGGTGTGGGAGCTTCAGTTGTCGGAAATAGCCAAGGCGAACCTGGCTGTTATTTTCTAATTGGGAGGGTATGAAAAATGAATAAAGAGTTTATAGCTGCTATAGATGACCTGGTAAAAGAGCGAGGCATTTCAAAGGATGTCCTGATCGAGGCTATAGAATCAGCACTTGTTTCAGCATATAAAAAGAATTACGGAACATCACAGAACGTCAGAGTCAACATCGACAGAGAAACCGGTGATGTGGATGTTCTGATGAGAAGAGATGTTGTCGATGAGGTCGAGGATGAATTCACAGAGATATCGCTTGAGGATGCACTTGAGATCGATCCGAGATATCAGGCCGGAGACGTAGTCGAATATCAGGTGACGCCAAAGGACTTTGGGCGTATAGCTGCGCAGACAGCCAAGCAGGTCGTGGTGCAGCGGATAAGAGAAGCTGAGAGAGGCATGATCTTTGACAACTACATCAGCAGACAGGGAGAATTGATCACGGGTGTGGTACAGAGGATCAGCAACGAGACGATATTCGTGAACATGGGCAACACTGAAGGTATCCTGGTTGCAGGAGAGAGAGCTTCGGGTGAAAGATACAAGGTCAACGACAGGATAAAGGCGTACATTATGGACGTGCGCAAGAGCACGAAGGGGCCTCAGATATTCCTTTCAAGAACTCATCCCGGATTTGTAGAGAAGCTGTTCGAACTAGAAGTCCCTGAGATAGAGGATGGTACGGTTCAGATAAAGAGCATCGCCAGAGAAGCAGGATCGAGAACGAAAATCGCCGTATACACCGAGGATGAGAACGTGGATCCTGTAGGTGCATGCGTCGGAACCGGCGGATCGAGAGTAAAGAACGTAGTTGACGAGCTTTTCGGAGAGAAGATAGATATTACGACATGGGATGAGGATCCTAAGATCTTGATAAAGAATGTTCTCAGCCCGGCGAAAGTTGAGGAAGTCATCGTAGACGAGGAGGAAAAGACGTCAACTGTAGTAGTTCCGGATTATCAGCTTTCGCTCGCTATAGGCAAGTCGGGCCAGAATGTGAGACTTGCGGCAAGACTCTGCGGCTGGAAGATAGATATCAAGAGCCATACCCAGTACTTCGGAGATTTGGAGGATGAGGAGCTGCTCGAGGATGAATATATTGAAGATGATATCGAGTATGTAGATGATGAGGACGGCATCGAATATATCGACGATGATGAAGACGAGATAGAGTATATCGATGACGAGAATGCTCAGGATATGAACGAGGAGATCACGGAGACCCCTGAATATATCGAAGATATGGAGGATATGGGGGATGACGGAGAGATCACAGAAACTGCTGAAGACAGGGGCGATGAGATTGAAGACTAAGAAGGTACCTATGCGCAGATGCGTAGGATGTATGGAATCTAAGCCTAAAAGCAGCCTGATAAGGATTGCCTGTTATGAAGGAAAGGTAAGCATAGATCCTGCAGGCAAGGCAAAGGGAAGAGGCGTTTATGTCTGCCGGGACATGGAGTGCATGGCCAGAGCGAGAAAAAAGCGTGCTTTCCAGAGGAGCTTCGGAGTGAATGTCTCCGACGAAGATATGGATGCTGTATTCAGGGAGCTTGAGAACTATGAGAAGTAAACTCAAAAGCTATCTCGGGTTTGCAAAAAAATCAGGTAATCTTATGGCAGGAAGCAATACGTGCATTTTCGGCATGGCAAAGGGCAAGGTAAGGCTCGTGATCCTGGCGGAGGATATATCAGAAAACAGCGAGAAGAAAATGCTGAAAGAAATCAGAAAGCACGGTGTCGCATATGTCAGATACGGCAGCAGCGACGAGCTTTCCCATGCTGTAGGAACATCGGGAAGAAGCGTGTTTGCCGTGTGCGATGATAACTTTTCTAAAGTTATTCTGAATGAGATAAACAGGGATTTATAATAAAGGAGGAAGTGCGTATGAAAATAAAGGAGCTGGCATCAGAAATTAGCCTGACCGGCAAGGAAGTGCTTGAAAAAGCCAAGTCTATGGGAATAGAAGTGTCAGACATAAATGATGAGCTGTCAGATATCGATACGACAGCAGTAAGAAACACCATCATGAAAAGCGGGACTCATGCCGAGACGAAGGTGGTGAGAGTGCGAACCAAAAAAAACGACAGCGAGAAGAAGGATGGCGAACCTAAGGTAACTGTAAAAGCCGCCAAGATCAAACTTCCGGAAGTCAAGAAAGCGGCAAAGGCAACTGCAAAGTCCTCCTCAAAGGCAGTTGCTGCAAAACCACCGGTAGGAAAGCCGATCGTTTCAAAGGAAGTAGAGGGGAGGATGAAACCGCCGAAAGGAAAACCGGTAGCAAAAGCAGCAGCAGAGGAAAGGCTTGTAAAGGAAGAAAAGAAGCCGGAGGTGAAAGAGGCGCAGCTTCAGAAGCCTGCGGAGACTGCAGCAAAAGTCGAAAAGCCTGAGCCTAAGAAGTCGGAAGTTCCGAGAAGACAGAGCAGACTCAAGGTCATCAAGAGAGCAGAGGACGTGAAGCGTGAGGAAGAAGAAGC
>CAVEWO010000158.1:0-4659 GCA_963619345.1 Bacteroidaceae bacterium | reverse complement strand
ATATATAATAACACTGTAACAACAGTTAACGAGAGGTGACATTATGGAAGAACGAATCAGAAAAGTGCTGAAGGAAAAAGTTGACCCGGTTCTGGCCGCACATTACGGCGGAGCTGTCCTTACCGACTACAGAGACGGTGTGGCTATGGTCAGACTTACAGGTGCATGCGCTTCGTGTCCGTCAGCCCAGTCCACTATCGAAGAAGTGGTGAAGGCTATTGTTACAGAAAACATACCGGAAATAAAAGACGTTGTCCTCGATGACTCGATCAGTGAAGACCTGCTCGATATGGCAAGGAAAATTTTGAACAAAGAAAATCATTGATTTTTTTCGGAGTGTTTTGTAAAATCGTTAATGATTTCTCAGTAAGCAATCAAGCGTGCAGAGAAATTAAATATAACCAAAGGAGTGATTTAATATGTTAATGACAGGAGAACAGTATATTGAAAGCTTGAGAAAAATGAAGACGAGAGTCTACATGTTTGGAGAAGAGGTAAAAGATTGGGTGGATCATCCTATCATCAGACCTTCAATCAACTGCGTGGCAGTAACTTATGATCTGGCACAGGATCCTGAGTATGCTGACCTGATGACTGCTAAGTCAAGCCTTACAGGCGAAACTATCAACAGATTCGCACATCTGCACCAGAGCACAGAAGACTTAAAGAAAAAGGTTAAGATGCAGAGACTTTGCGGACAGAAAACAGCTTCATGCTTCCAGAGATGCGTAGGTATGGATGCTTTTAATGCTGTCTTCTCCACGACATATGAGACAGATAAAAAATATGGTACCAGCTACCATGAAAACTTCAAGAAGTTCCTCGAAATGGTTCAGAAAAACGACTACGTTGTAGACGGTGCAATGACTGACCCTAAAGGTGACAGAGGACTCGCTCCAAGTGCACAGAAAGATCCGGACTTATTCGTACATATCGTTGAAAGAAGAGAAGACGGTATCGTAGTAAGAGGTGCTAAGGCTCACCAGACTGGTACTATCAATTCACACTGGCATATCGTAATGCCTACACAGGCAATGAAGGAAGCTGACAAAGACTTCGCAGTATCATTCGCATGTCCTACAGATGCTGAAGGAATGTACATGATCTACGGAAGACAGTCATGCGACACTAGAAAATTAGAAGAGGGTGCTGATGTGGATCTCGGAAACAAGCAGTTCGGAGGACAGGAAGCATTAGTAGTATTTGATAACGTATTCATCCCTAACGAATATATCTTCCTCGCTGGAGAATATGATTTCGCAGGAATGATGGTAGAAAGATTCGCAGGATATCACAGACAGTCATACGGCGGATGCAAAGTAGGTGTTGGTGACGTTCTTATCGGAGCTGCTGCTCTGGCTGCTGAATACAATGGCGCTCAGAAAGCATCACACATTAAGGATAAGCTCATCGAAATGATTCACCTGAATGAAACTCTGTACTGCTGCGGTATCGCTTGCTCATCAGAAGGTCACCCTACACTCGCAGGAAACTACGAGATCGACTTACTGTTAGCAAACGTTTGTAAGCAGAACGTAACCAGATTCCCTTACGACATCACAAGATTAGCAGAAGATATCGCAGGCGGACTCATGGTTACAATGCCTTCAGAAAAAGACTTCAAGTCAGATGTAAAGGTTGGAAGCAACGGAGAAACTATTGGAGAAATCTGCAACAAGTTCTTCGCAGCAGCTCCTTCATGCACAACTGAAGAGAGAATGAGAATATTAAGATTCATCGAAAACATCTGCTTAGGATCTTCAGCTGTAGGATACAGAACAGAATCACTGCACGGCGCTGGTTCCCCACAGGCTCAGAGAATCATGATCGCAAGACAGGGAAATCTCGAAGGCAAGAAAGAATTAGCTAAGGCTATCGCAGGAATTAAATAGTTAAGTCTTGGATTTAACAGTTGATCTGTATTAGAAAAATTTGAGGCCGCTTTGTAGCCCAAAGCGGTCTCTTTTTTAAAATTACTTAAGGCATTTGAATCGGTAATAAATGATAAAAAAGATAAAATGCGGCGTGAGATTCTGCGGTGGATGCAACCCCAGATTTGATCGCGGTAAAGCTTTGAAAGAAATAGAGCAGGATGTGGAAAACATGGATTTTACCCATGCAATCGAAGGTGAACTGTACGATGTGCTGCTGGTCATAGGCGGATGCGCCAACTGCTGTGCGGCATACGGCCACTTTGATGTTAAGGGTGAAGTATATAAGATCTGGGATTACGATCAGGTCGAAACTGTAAAAAAAGAACTTATGGAAGAAGTAAGTAAAGGAACGGAGGAGTTTAAGTAAAATGGACTGGAAAAAAACTTACGAAAGCAGAAAAATGTCTGCTGATGAAGCCGTAAAGCTTATCAAATCAGGCGACACTGTAGTATTAGCACACGCTGTTGCAGAGCCTGTAGCTCTCGTTGATGCTATGGTTGCCAACAAACATTTATACAAGGATATCACAGTATCTCACATGGTAACGCTCGGTAAGGGCGAATATGCAAAGAAAGAGAACAGTGACGTATTCAGATATGAAGGATGGTTCACTTCACCTTCAGTAAGAAATTCTATTTCAGAAGGGCACGGAGATTTCATCCCTGTATTTTTCCATGAGATCCCAAGCCTTATCAGAAGAGACATCTTACATGTAGACGTTGCAATGGTTACAGTAACACCGCCGGATGAACACGGCTACTGCAATGTCGGCGTATCCTCCGACTACACTATGCAGGCTGTAAAATCTGCAAGAGTAGTGCTGGTTGAAGTAAATGATCAGGTTCCTACTGTATTCGGAAACGCTTACATCCATGTAGATGAAATAGATGCTTTCGTTGAATACAATCGTCCGCTTCCTGAGAGCAAGCCTGCAAAGATCGGACCTGTTGAAGAAGCTATCGGTAAAAACTGCGCTTCACTGATCAAAGACGGAGACACTCTGCAGCTCGGTATCGGAGCTATTCCTGATGCTGTACTGGCTCAGCTGGGAGACAAGAAGCACCTTGGTATCCATTCAGAAATGATTGCAGACGGAGTTGTTGACCTCTTTGAAAAGGGCGCTATCGACTGTTCACAGAAAGGTATTGACGAAGGAAAGATGGTCGTTACATTCCTTATGGGGACTAAAAAGCTTTACGACTGGTGCGACAAGAACCCTATGGTAGAGCTCAGAGAAGTAGACTATGTAAACCACCCTATGACAGTATGCGACTTAAAGAACCTTGTATGCATCAACGCATGCGTACAGATTGACTTCATGGGACAGATAGTATCCGAGTGTATCGGTACTAAGCAGATCTCAGGCGTAGGCGGTCAGGTAGACTTCATCAGAGGTGCATCGATGGCAAAAGACGGAAATGCGAGAGCTATCATAGCAATGCCTTCCGTAACAGTTAAAAAAGACGGCTCAAAGATATCCAAGATCGTTCCATTCATCGACCACGGTGCTGCAGTTACTACATCGAGATGTGATGCTGACTATGTAGTTACTGAATACGGTATCGCTAAGCTCAAGGGTGCAAACCTTAAGGACAGAGCAAGACAGCTGATCAACATAGCTCACCCTGACTTCAGAGAAGAGCTGAAAGAGCAGTTCAAGGAAAGATTCAACGCAGAATTCTAGTTCGTGCGCTGACAGATATCTGTTAAAATAAATCGGACTCTCTGAGAAGTGTCTTTCCGCGCTGGCAGCGGGCAGGCTCAGGCTCATTAAGGTTAATCATTAAGTTATAGTTAGTCGAGTTTAAGAAAAGAGGTAAAATTATGCAAGCATTAAGAGTAGTTCCTACAATTCATTACTTTGACACATTCAAAGATTTCAATGAAGAATTCAAACTGGGAAAAGGAGACATTCTCGTAACTAATCAGTGGATGTATGATCCGTATGTAAAACCGCTTGGTATCGATATGCCTGTTATCTACCAGGAAAAATACGGCGCTGGTGAACCAACAGATGAAATGATGGACGCTATGAAGGCTGAAATGGACAAGTATGAATATGACAGAATCATTGCTTTCGGCGGCGGTACTATCGTTGACTGCTGTAAAGTATTAGCATGTGACATTCCTGACAAAGTAGCTGATCTCTACACAGGAAAAGTAGCTCCTAAAAGAATAAAGAAGCTTGTTGTTGTACCTACTACATGCGGTACAGGTTCAGAAGTAACTAATGTTGCAGTAGCATCTATCCCGTCACTCAACCTCAAGAAGGGTATCGCTGACGAAGAGACTTATGCTGACATAGCTGTACTTATTCCTGAATCACTTCAGGGTCTGCCTGATAAAGTATTCGCTACTTCATCAGTAGACGCTCTTATCCACGCAGTAGAATCATTCCTTTCACCTAAAGCATCACCTTTCACAGAGATGTACTCAGTGAAGGCTATCGAGATGATCATGAATGGATACAAAGAGATCATCGCAGCAGGTGGAAACACTGCAGAAAACAGAAAGCCTCATCTTAAGGACTTCTGCCTGGCAGCTAACTATGCCGGAATCGCATTCGGTAATGCAGGCTGCGGCGCAGTTCACGCTTTATCATATGCTCACGGCGGAGCATTCCACATCGCTCACGGCGAAGCTAACTTCATCTGCTTCACAGAAGTATTCAAGATGTACATGAGAAAGCAGCCTAAGGGCAAGATCGAACTTGCTAACAAGCTC
>CAVEWO010000157.1:0-4703 GCA_963619345.1 Bacteroidaceae bacterium | reverse complement strand
GTGTATGCGCCTGCAGGCCGGATCAGGGAGTGTCTGCAGAGAACGCTGGCCGGCGATTTTGCAGATATGCAGCGTGCTATGTGTCCGGCGATAATGACGACGCCGGCAGGCAGGAGGCCTGCAGCTTTGCATAACATCAAAACATAAAAGTACAGAAATTGCCTCGGGTTTTAAGAAATCCGGGGCAAAAGTTTATAAAAAGTGCTTGTCGAACAATGTCGTTGCGCAAAAACGATGACTTGTTTGCGCAGCACCTTAAAAAATATTAAAAATTTTTAAAAAGTCTAAAAATTGTCGCAAATAGTGAAAATTCAATCATTGCGGCAGTTTTTTTGTTTGCTTGTCAACGAATTAACAATGTATTATGTTGCGGGAAATAGACAATGCTATTGCGCACATGTTTGTCCATGGTGTATTGTAAACGTACAACAGATCACAGAAGTATCTAAGAAGGGAGCGTGGAAACCACCTTATGGCAGAAAAAGCAGCACTGCGGCACATGATTCGCAGGTGCCGATGACACAATGAATTTGGAGGTGGAACAGCACAGGACTTTACAGTTCGTGCTCAAAAATGACAAAAGGATTTATGAACAGGATATACGTAAAGATTAAAAATTTAAAAAAAGATTTTGATTTAGAGACGTAATATCTGCAGGAAATCTGGCTGTTGATCATGGCCTGAGAATATCTTGCGTGACAGATATTACGTAAAATATTTTGAGGTGGATTATGAAAAAAATATTGGTATTAGGCGTTGGAGCTCAGGGAAGTGCAGCAGCAAAGAGACTTGACCTTGAGCCGAATGTAGAAGAAATTATCTGCGCGGATTACGATATGAAGGCAGTAGAAAATATCGTTGGTCAGCTCAAAAAGGGCAGGGGCATGCAGGTGGATGCTCATGACAAGGACAGCATCGTAGCCGCAGCTCAGGGAGTAGACCTCATTCTGAACGGGCTGCCGCTTGAATGCACGAAGAATGTGCTGGACGCAGCTCTTGAAGTAAAAGCCAACTATCAGGACTACGCATCGACCATCAACATGGAGAATGTATGGAGAGAAAGCGAAGAAGCGAAGACTGACAAGGATATCAGAGGTGAAAAGATCACTGCGCCGGGAACTCAGAAGTGGTTCGACAGTCTCAAGGCTCAGTTCGAGATCTACGGACCTAAGTTCGAAGCTATCGACAGACTTGCGATAGTAGGAACGGGATCAGCCCCCGGACTCATCTGCTGTGCAACGAGAAACGCGATGAAATATCTCGATAAATGCGATACTATTTATAATTTTGTATGGGAAGGCGCTATAGCCGAGAGATTCCAGCCATTCTGGTGGTCACCGGTGACAGCGCTCACAGATATGAGTGAAGCAGGCATTGCTTTCGAAAACGGACAGTTCGTCAACACACCGGCTTTTGGGAATCCTGTAAAGAGACAGTATGACTACATGGATGAAGAGATCACGTTCATGGAGCACTCGCATGACGAACCTCTGCACTATGGATTCAATGCGGAAAAATACTTCAAGGGATGCAAAAATGCTTACTTCAAATATGCGGGAGCAGGAATGGACTTCGCAAAACCTCTCAGCGAAGCTGGACTTCTGAGTCGTGAGGAAAAAGATTTTAACGGCAGCAAGGTGGTTCCGTTTGATTTCATCCTCAGCCATATCCCGCCGGCACCTAAATACAGGGAAGAAATACAGGAGATCATAGACGAAGGTCTGAAGAAAGATGCAGGCTGCATGGTCGTAGAGGCATACGGGCAGAAAGACGGCAGGAATGTTCTCGTAGAGACGCACGTATCAGCACCGGGCTTTGTGGATTCATTCGAAAGGGCAGGAATAACCGCGGAGATGTATCTTACGGGTCAGGGAGGATATCTGTATTCAAAGATGTTCATCAATGACAAGTTCGATCAGAAAGGACTGATCTCATCTGATATGCTGAGCTTTGACCAGGTGGATACATACTTTGATTATGCATCGGAGCTGGATATAACTCTTGATACAGTAGTAAAAGAACTCAGCTAAAAGCTTCATATTATTATATTTGATTATATCGGAGTTATATTCACAAGGTGATGTATATTGATGTCTATTATGCAGGAAAGCCGCTGTGCTTATGTGCGGCGGCTTTCCTCAATTAGAGAATTTACTATTAAAAAGGAGGATAATATGACTCAAAAACAGAACACTAATGTTGCTCAGGTTGGCGAGCATGGTCTGAAAAAGCATGACATCAAAGTCTCAACAGTTGTATTCATGATTTTCTGTCTGGTAGCGGCAGGCTGCTACGGCATCGAAGAGATGATCCCTGAATGCGGACCTGGTCTTACGATAGTAATGCTCTGTGTGCTGCCATTCGTATGGGCACTGCCGTTCGGATGTATCGCATCAGAGCTGGGGTCGGTAAGACCGCAGGAAGGCGGCTACTACAAGTGGGTACAGGAGGCTCTCGGAGAATTCTGGGGATTCCAGGCAGGATGGTGGAGAACCATCTCTATCTACATCGATAACGCTGTATACGTTATCCTGGCAGGCGGATACGCTGCAGCGCAGTGGGATCTGGGCTGGACAGGAGAATTTGCCATCAAGGCTGCAATGGTTATTATTTTTACTTGGATCAATATTCGCGGCGTAAAGGATGTAGGTATAGCAAGTACGATACTTTCGATACTCGTTATGGTAGCATTCGGTCTTGTTGCAGTATGCGGCTTCATGAACTGGGGCGGCAATGCTGAGACAGCTGACACTATCTCATTCCAGCTCACAGCATACGAAGCAGGAGGCGCTTCAGACTGGCTCTTCTTCATAGCAGGAGGGATCTCAGTAGGTATGTGGATGTACTCGGGATATGAGTCGATGTCGACGATCGCAGGCGAAGTTGCCAATCCGCAGGTGATCCCTAAGGGAACTCTCATCACTATCCCGCTCATCATGGCTGTATATATCCTGCCTACTATCGCAGGTCTCGGCTCACTGGGCCAGTGGGAGAACTGGGGAACAGAAGCAGGAACTGTAGGATACTCGGACGTTGTACAGGAATTCTGGGGACCTGCATTCGGCGTATTCTTCGTACTGGTTGCGATATTCGCACAGTGCTCGATATTCAACACTTACATAGCATCGGGATCGAGAGGATTCTTCTCGCTGGCAGATGATAATCTGGCTCCGCCGCTCCTCGTAAAGTGCGACAAGAAACACGGTGTGCCTTATATCGCAGTACTTACAGTAGCTGTTTCAACCATGATACTCTGCATGCTGCCTTTCGGATTCGTAATAATCCTTGACGTGCACATGCTCATCGCATCATACATACTCGTATATATTTCCGCTATGATACTCAGAAAGAAGATCCCGGCAGAAGAGTACAAGTTCAAGATCCCGGGAGGATTCGGACTTCTGGTCGTATTATGTATCGTGCCGATCTGCGTAGCACTGTTTGCGATCTTCATCAACGGATCCGATTACTACATCGGCGGTATGACAGCGATGGCAACAGGCCCGCTGCTTTACATAATCTGGAGAAGGATGTACGGCGGTCTCACAAAGAAAGATCCTGCAGCATTCCCTGGAAACAAGAAGACCGGCCTGGCAGTCGGAGACACAAAGAGGATATCCCTGCTGTTCCTGCTCATGACTATCATGAACGCCGTTACATGCATATTCGTACCTTGGTATGAAGGCTGGGGAACAGAAGATGCATGGGAGGCAGGAGACTACTTCGACGGCATACTGGAAAACGGCAATGTCGATACTATCGTAAGCGTGATAGGAAACTATCTGCACATATTCACAGCAGTATGCGCGATACTCTGCATAGTATTCTTCATTATCTCCAGAAAAACGGAGGCGGCAAAAGCGAAATAGCAAAAGTGGCGCTGCACAATAAAAATGCATTGGTATGTAATGCCGTATAGTAAAAAATCGCAAAGGGCTGCTGTGCCGGGATGTGAACTGTGATATTCTCTCCCGGGCAGCAGCCCTTTTTTCTTGGGCGCTAGTTCGGTCCTTTTTCGCAGGCGCTGGTGCAGCTCTTTGTTCGCGGGCGCACATACTTGACAGTCAAGGTAAAGGATAGTATACTTTACTAAAAGAGTATGATAACGACTTCGGGGAGGTGACAGATATGCTGATGATCAGAGAAGTCGAATATGCCATACAGATACTCGATTCACTTTATCACAAGAGTCCGATGTCAGCTGCAGCGCTTTCAAAGGAGAAGAATATCCCGTCCCCGTTCATATACAGGGTGCTGAAAAAACTGGAGACCGGCGGACTGCTGACTATCAGGCGCGGCCCGAAAGGCGGCTACAGCCTGCGCAGAGACTGTGAGGAGATCACGCTTTACGATGTAGTGAGCGCATTCGAGAATACATTTCTGGTGATCGAATGCATGAAAAGCGATTATGACTGCAGCCGCAACGCAGGTTTCGAATGCCGCATACACGGAGAGCTCGGGCGCATACAGGGGCTGCTGAAAAACGAGTTCAGGAGCAAAAGCCTGGCATCGCTGTTTGATGATTGAAAGATGCTGTATGCGGCGGCTTTGCGGGCACAGCCGCAGAGCAGAATAACGATCTGAATGATATGCAAAAACCGCTTTCGATCCGGCAGCGGCGACGTGCCGCGGGATCCGTAAGCGGTTTTTATCGGTCATTTAGTTCTTTCAAGGAGCTCCGCGATCTTCCACTTCAGGTGCAG
>CAVEWO010000156.1:0-4717 GCA_963619345.1 Bacteroidaceae bacterium | reverse complement strand
CATTTTGTCTGCAATTTCTGCATCGCTTAAAGATATCAGTTCCTCTATTGTATTTACTCCCAAAATGTCATATACGGTTTCAGACATCTCCTGAAACTCATCATCGCTGGCCGCCACCTCACACATTACACCGCTGGCTTCTATTCCACGGTTAAAATAACGGTTTGCTTTTCCATCAATCATCAGGCATTGCACAGCCATCGCTCCGGATGATTGACCTACAACTGTTACGTTATCTGCATTGCCACCCCATGCGTCAATGTTTTCATTGACCCATTTTAAGGCCTGTATCCGATCTAAGTGTCTTAAATTAACAGCATCTGAGTATTCATCAGTATAGCCGTCCAGCAGAGACATATCTATGCCGCCAAGGAAAGAAAGCCTGTAATTGATAGACACAAAAACGCAGTCTTCGCCCTCCGGCAGGTTTCTTACAAATATACTTCCGTCATACATAGGATCCGTTCCTCCGCCCCAGACATTTGAGCCGCCATGTATCCAAACGATGACCGGTTTATCTTTTACTTCACTGTCCTTGGTCCAGATATTAAGAAACATACAATCCTGAGAACACGGATCCTGAGAAGCAACTTCCACCTCATCATAAGGCTGGATAGAATTTGCTCCCCATTCTTTTGCTTCAATTACATCATCCGCAGTAGTGGTGACATCTGTAGCCGCCTTGAACGGTTCAAATTCGCCATATCTGATTCCTAGAAATTCCTGGACACCCTCATTATCCTGCCCGACATATGTTCCGGTAGGTGCCACTGCAGTTGGATCGCCTGATGATTCGGTTGACCCGCATCCGCATATTGTAATCATAAAAGACATTGTAATGGCTAAAGCTAAAATGATTTTTACTTTTTTCATTTTCCCTTCCTTTCCAACCTATCTTCGGCAAATTCCTCCTTCCTGCATATTCAGACAAATAAAAAGGCCAACACAAAACTAATGTCCTGTGTCGGTCCTATAAAAAGCCAGCCAATAGGTTTTCTTTGATACTACCAACAATAATAATATATAACTATGCCTGTTATTATTATATAACATAATTTTCTGTAAATTGTCAATGTTCAATTTCTATTTGGACCGGCATTGCTCTTTACCGAATCCGCATGAAGTGTTATAATAAACTATTATTCGAGAATGCAGCATCATCGCATTCCCAGAAAACAAAACAGTCTAAATTAATTAAATGTGAGGTAATATTATGTATAAAATCGCAACATTAAACAAAATCTCACCGGTAGGTCTCGACTGCCTTACCGATGACTACACAATCACAGAAGAGATCCAGGAAGCGAACGGTATCATCCTCAGAAGCTACAGCATGCATGAAATGGAGCTTTCTGACGAACTTCTCGCTGTCGGCAGAGCCGGTGCAGGCGTGAACAATATCCCGCTTGACAAATGCGCAGAAAAAGGTATCGTCGTATTCAACGCTCCGGGAGCAAATGCCAACGCAGTAAAAGAGCTGTGCCTGGCCGGAATGCTGCTGGCTGCAAGAAACATCCCTGAAGGCTATGAATGGGCAAAAACGCTCGAAGGAACTGAAGAAGTCGGCAAAGCTGTAGAAAAAGGCAAGGGTCAGTTCGCAGGAACCGAGATCAAAGGCAAGACGCTCGGCGTCATCGGTCTAGGCGCTATCGGCGTACTCGTTGCAAACGCAGCAGAGAAGCTCGGTATGAACGTTATCGGATACGATCCATTCATCTCGCTGAAATCAGCTCACTCGCTTTCAAACACTATTTCGGTGACTCATGCGCTGAAGGACGTGCTGCCTTTATGTGACTACATAACGATCCACGTTCCTGTAATGGATTCTACAAAAGGAATGATCAATGCGGAAGCATTCGAACAGATGAAAGACGGCGTGATATTCCTGAACTTTGCAAGAGACAAACTGGTAAACGACCAGGATCTGATCGCAGCTCTCAACAGCGGCAAAGTCAAGAAATACGTTACAGACTTCCCTAATGACGCAGTGATCGGCCAGAAAGGCGTCATCGCACTGCCGCATCTCGGCGCATCGTCCTCAGAAGCAGAAGACAACTGCGCAGTGATGGCTATAGAACAGGTAATGGACTATCTCGAAAACGGCAACATCGTGAATTCCGTGAACATGCCTGCATGCTCCCTCGGACCTAAAAAAGGAACACGTATCGCTGTAATCTCAAAGGCAGATGCAGGCGTGCTCGAAAAAGTCGCTGCGATATGCGAAGGCGACGTCGTTAACAAGGTGAAAGGCAGCTACGCTTACACGCTCGCTGAAACAGACGGCGACATCGACGTGTCATCGATCGCAGGCGAAGGTGTTATCAAAGTGAGAGTCATCAAATAATCTCACAGACCATTTATTTATAAGTATTCAAAAACCACCGCGCATCTCTCGCAGATGCATGCAGCTCCGAACGTCCGGGCCGAACGGTGGTTTTATTTTTTTATTTTTTGCAAAGACCTGCAGGGCTCTCTTTTTCGGCTTTAATGGCCAGTGCCGGCTTTAGCGTGCACTGCAGCTGACAGCTCAATATCCATAAGTGCCGGTGCCAACTTCATTTATCATGGCATCCGCCGCTTGCTTACCGGCTTTTCCGAGCTCTCGTCCCACACCTTTATGAACAGCACTCCCAGGAACAGCACCCAGGCAAGCAGGTAGAACCAGAACAGGACAGCTACTACCGATGACAGCGCTCCGTACAGGATATCATAGTCAGCCAGCGAGCTCGCATATTTCGAATAGCACAGTGTCACTATCAACATTCCGATCGAAGCGAACAGACTGCCCGGAAATATCTTTTTAAACTTAACTCTTTCAGTAGGCAGTATATAATAGTTATAAGTCACCATCATGAAGTACAGCGCAAATCCGAGCACCCATCTGATAAACATCCATATATTATCTATATATTCTCCTGCCGTCAGCCCGAGTGCTGACATGATGAGCTCAAGAATCAGCTTTCCGTATGCCAGTATAACTATCGAAAATGCGATCGTGAAGATCGTCACCAGTATCGTCCGCACTGCTCTGAAACGTTCGATAAAATAATTACGCCCGGTACTTCTGCCGTCCGTCAGAGTATAATTCGTTATACGCATTATCGAAAACGACGCTCTCGAGCCGGCCCACAGAGCTATGAACGCAAATATGATTGAGCTCGCACCCGCAGATTTGAACCTGAACAGTGCATTCATCATGCTAGACATCTGCTTTCCGGTATAAGCTTCTATCAGTCTGAGTGCGCTTTCTACGGAAATGCCGAAAATACCAAGGATCTGTGTCATGATCAGGAATATAGGCGTTATCGACAGCAGCAGGTAAAAGGCTACCTGTGCTGCAAAGCCCTGATAATACGGATCCTTCATCTGCTTGAAGCCGAGCAGAAACATTTTTCCCAGCCTCTTTCTGAAATCAGCCATCTAAAGATTCCCCTCTTCTGATATGAGTTTTTCTCTTAAGGCCTTGAGTGCATTTGCCCTGTGGCTTATGCAGTTCTTGACTTCCGGCTCTAACACGCCGAAAGTTTCATCATATCCTACCGGCACGAACAGCGGATCATATCCGAAACCATTGTTTCCGCGAGGCTCAGACAGCAGATGTCCCTCTACTTCGCCTCTCGCAACTATACTCCTGCCGTCCGGATACACCATCGTTATCACCGATACAAACCTGGCTGTGCGCTTTTCATAAGGCACATCCTTTATCAGGCTTATCAGCTTTCTGTTATTAGCTTTATCATCACCGTCAACTCCCGCAAAACGCGCTGAATATATACCTGGCGCACCGCCAAGGCAATCGACTTCCAGTCCCGAATCATCCGCAATGGTGATCTGACCGCACAGCTTCATTATCTCATAAGCCTTTTTGTATGAATTTTCTTCAAACGTGCCGCCGTCCTCGACGATCTCCACATCAGGGACACCCGCATCTTTCCTCGATATCACAGATATCCCGAATTCCTTCGTTATCGCCTCTATTTCTACGATCTTGTGCTTGTTCTGCGTAGCCGCAACTATGATCTTATCCACATTATCACCTTTTCTTTTACAACAAATATCAGAGAAGCGCCTTGATGCCTGTTATCACCAGTATCGCTCCGCCGAGCACCTCCGCTCTGCTTCCCAGCATATCGCCGAATTTACGACCGATCAGGATCGCGATCACGACGATGACCACAGTGGTGGCACCTATTATGGCTGACGGCTCAATAATGCCGATCCCAAGCGCACTGAAACCTATGCCTACAGCAAACGCATCTATACTTGTCGCCACCGCCTGGAAAAACAGCGTTTTCAGATCCATCACCCTCGAAGGCGCAGCTTCATGCTTCTTCATGTCATCGAAGCCCTCTTTTATCATTTTACCGCCTATGATGCCCAGAATAACGAATACTACTATTCCCGAGTATTTCGTCATTATATCCGCGAACAGTCCGCCGGCATAATAGCCCAGTATCGGCATCAGCATCTGGAACGCTCCGAAGAAAGCAGGCATCGCTGCATACTTAGTCTTTGTCAGATTTTTATAAACCATTCCGTTAGTCATGGAAACTGCCGCGGCATCCATCGAAAGACCTGCGCCTATCAGCAGTATATCTGCAGGATCCATTCATTTCCCCTTTCATACGTATAGCTGCTACCCCCGCGATGCAAATACAGAAGGAATCACAGCACCATAGCATACACACGATTATAACACACATGACCTGGACTTTCC
>CAVEWO010000155.1:0-4750 GCA_963619345.1 Bacteroidaceae bacterium | reverse complement strand
GTACAGGACTGACAGAGTCATAAACTGCGCGGGAGTATGGGCGCCAAAGATAGGAGAGCTGGTCGGGATAGAAATACCGATCAAACCGAGAAAAGGCATAGTGATGATTTCCGAGAGATCTTTCCCGATCGTAAATCAGAAGATCCAGGAATTCGGATACATGATGTCAAAATTCGAAGATATCGAATTCACGAGAAATGTAAGCGAGAGAGTTGAAAGAAATAATGTTGCAATGGTTATCGAGCCGACAGATGCGGACAATTTCCTGCTCGGCGGCAACAGAGAATTCCGCGGATACAATATCGATTCCGAGATCGAGGTCATGCAGGCTGTAGCAGAGAGAGCTATCAGGTTCTTCCCGGTAATAAAGGACATGAACTGCATCAGAACGTACTCTGGACTCAGACCGTGGGTAGTAGATCATCTCCCGATCGTATCAGCAGTAGACGAAGTGCCGGGATACTATATCGCAGCAGGCCATGAAGGCGACGGTATCAGCCTTTCGGCGATCACAGGCAAGATGGTTTCGCAGATTGTGACAGGAGAAGAGACTGACTTCAATATCGACAAGCTCAGATTTTCGAGATTCAGGAAGGCATAGCGAACCGGCAGAAAACGCAGGCTTGAAAAACAGTGAGATAAATAAATGGAAGAAAATGAATAAATGAAAAAGAACGAATCAAGAGGAGGAGTAATGATGAAAAAGATACCTGAAGGCGTAATGGTTCCGCTGATCACACCATTTCATGCAGATGAAAGTATAGACTTTGACGGATACAAAAAAATAATAGATTACACTATCGAAGGCGGCATGCACGGCATACTCGTGGGCGGCAGCACAGGCGAATATCACATGATGACTCTGGAAGAAAGAAAATTGCTCATCAAGAAAGGATGCGAATTTGCAGAAGGAAGAGTGCCTGTAATGGCAGGGACAGGAGAATCCACGGCGAAGGCAACTATCGAGCTGACTAACTATGCCGCAGACTGCGGAGCGACATGGGCACTGGTCCTGCCTCCATTCTATCAGCAGACTACAGAAGAAGGCATTTACGAATTCTTCAAAGAGGTTGCTGAAGGGTCGAAGATAGGCATAGTAATCTATCATAACCCGGGAGCCACGAATGTAGAACTTACACCGGACTTCATAGCAGAACTCGCAAAGCTTGACAATATCGTCGCTGTCAAAGATACTACAGATGAGAGACATACATGTCAGACTATCGCAAAAACGAGGGGAATACCTGATTTTACAGTTATAGAAGCAGAAGAGCATCTGTTGCTGCCTACATATTCCATAGGAGGCACCGCAGCCTTTTCAATATTGTTTAACCTTTTACCTAAAGAAATGAGAAAAATGTATGATCTTGCAGTTGTGAAAAATGACTTTAAGGCAGCAATAGAGCTCAATGCAAAACTTGTACCTTTCTACGACCTCATGGAGGCGGAACCTTATCCGGGTCCTGTGAAAGCCGGACTGGACTGTCTGGGTCTGCCGGGAGGCATCGTGAGAAAGCCGCTTACTCAGCCTAGTGACGAGATGAGAGCTACGATGAAAAAGCTTCTCGCAGATATCGGGTATGAAGTTAAGTAAGTACTTATCAAAACAAAGTAAAACACCAATTCTACGTGACTGCACTTACACGGTTCTCCGGTACAGATCCGCTGCATTTGAACCGGAGAACCTTAACGGAATCATATATAATAAGTAGAAGTGGCATCAGGAAAGGAAAAAGGTGAAAATATGTTAAGCACAATCATAGGCACGCTCAACAGCATCATCTGGTCCAATGCGATGATCGTTGTTTGTCTGGGAGCAGGTTTATTTTTCTCGATCCGCTATAAATTCGCACAGATCCGCGATTTCAAAGACATGCTGCGCAATCTGATCAGCAACAAGTCGTCACAGGACGGGATCTCGACATTTGCCTCATTCTGTACAACAATGTCGGCGAGACTGGGAGTAGGCAATATCGCAGGGGTTGCGACTGCTGTATATATGGGCGGTCCGGGAGCTATATTCTGGATGTGGATGACTTCGTTTCTCGTTGCGGCCACATCGTATACTGAATGTACGCTCGGGCAGCTTTACAAAATACGTATAGACGGACAGTACCGCGGAGGCGCCTACTACATTGCAGAGAAAGCTTTCGGCTGGAGATGGTACGGCTATATTTTCTGTTTTGCATCGATCCTGGGACTGGTGCTCCTGACGGGGACTCAGGCTAATCAGATCAGTGAATCTGTAGACTTTGCATTCGGAATATCACCGATGGTTTCAGGTATAGTTTTAGGAATCATTATCGGGATAATCATTATCGGCGGGATCCGTCGTGTCAGCACTGTAGCGTCATTGCTGGTGCCTTTCATGGCAATCGCATATTTTGTGGTTACGATCATAATACTTGCTGCAAATGCATCAATGATACCAACGATGTTCCAGTGGATCTTCAAAAATGCATTCACGATGGATGCGGCATTCGGTGCTACTGTCGGTACGGCTATCATCTGGGGTGTAAAGAGAGCTGTCTTTGCATCAGGATCCGGAATGGGCGAGGAAACGCCGGCGGCATCAGCTGCGGAAACATCACATCCGGCAGGTCAGGGGCTGGCAAATTCTTTCGGAATCTATGTAGACATTCTGGTTTGTACGTGTTCGGGGCTGCTTATTCTTGTTACTGACTGCTTCAACACTGCTGAGGGATACGTAGGCAGCGGTTCGGCAAATATGCAGCACCTGTATGACACCGGACAGTACGGCATCGTATTCCAGCAGGCCGCAGTAGACAGCGTCATGCCTGCAATAGGGAAAATAGTCGTATGTGTCATTCTTGTGCTCTTCGCACTCACATCAGTATTGAGCTATGCTTATCAGGTCGAGAACACGATGGCATATCTCTTTGAAAGAACAGGTGAAAAATTAAGAAAAGGCGTTCTGTTAGGCACACATATATTCATGGTGCTGGTATTCATATACTTTTCGACAGAATCCTCGGATACTGCATGGGCAGCAGGAGACGTAGGCGTAGGACTTATGATCTGGTTCAACATGTTCCTCATCGTGCTTCTGCACGGCAAGGCTGTCAAGCTGCTGCGGGACTACGAGGCACAGAGAAAGATGGGGATCCTTTATCCGGTATTTGATCCGGACAAGCTCGGGATCAAGAATGCAGATCTCTGGAAGGATATCAATAAAGACCTCATCGGCAAGACTCCTGAAGAACTGAAAGCTATACAGGCCGCTGCTGAAAAATAGATGTACTGCGGGCAGGATCGCAGACAAGATCTCGGAGCTGGAGCGTGCTGCACGGTTACCACATTTCCAGCTTCCATTCAAGAGGAGGGTGAAAGGATGTTAAAAGACAGGAGATACGGGATCATAACTCCGGAAAACAGAGATGGCAGGATAAGAACGCTTGATCATCAGCAGATTTCCGGGTACGGAGTAGGTATAGTCTATATTGAAAATGTGAATTATCCCCTGATCCCGGGAAACGTTGTAAATGCATATACATATGACTTTCCAGTAAGGATGATGCCTGTAAAGGGTCTCACAAACGACAGGCTTTTCAATGCAGATCCGACAATAAAAGACGATATCATCGCGGCTGCAAAGCATATGGTTGAAAAAGAGGGGGTTCGTGCTGTTTGCTCGGCATGCGGGTTTTTCGGGAATTTCCACAGGGAAGTAGCGGCGGCAGTAGACGTACCGGTCGCTATGTCAAGTCTGGTACAGATCCCGTGGATCCGTACGCTTTTAAAGCCTGACCAGAAGATTGGCATACTGACGGCTAATGGTGCTTCTCTTAATGAAGGGCTTTTCAGAAGCTGCGGTGTTAAAAACACTGATGACATAGTTTTTAAAGGGCTTGAGAAGAGCGCAGAATTCTCGGCAGTGGTAGATATGAGACCGTGCTTTGATAACGAGGTCGCAAGACAGGAAGTCGTCGAAGCGGCACTGGAGCTCGTTGAAGAGAACCCTGAGATCGGTGCGATACTGCTTGAGTGCAGCGATATGCCGCCTTATGCAGCCGATGTACAGGCCGCTGTCCAGCTTCCTGTATTCGACTTCATAACCCTGATAAAATGGCTGCACAGTGCTGTTATGCAGCGGCCATATACGGGGTGGATGTAACACTGCGATATTACAGCCATGGAAAAATCACGGATCTCCGGCAGGAACAGAAGTTTGTACAATATAGCCTTATTTCGATGTAACTGAAATCGCTCCTGTATCAATACGTGAAAAAACAGCGGCATGAGATGCTGCAGGGATAAAATGGTAATGCATCTTGACCCGGAGCCGGATTTTTCCGCCTGATAATAATACTTTACATATAAACTGCCGTATCGGTTTTCTGCCGGTGCGGCAGTTTATATTCCGAAAGCCTCGGCAGTCTCTTTCATGATCTGCGCTATAGGCAGTCCCTGCGGACATTTTTTCTCGCACGCTCTGCATGATATGCAGTCGGAAGCGTGGCGGCCTTTAGGCAGCCATTCAACATATTCCATTTTTGTGGCAGGATTCTGACCATAGATATTCCATTCATTGAAATATTCGATAAGGTCAGGTATCTTCAGCTTCTGAGGACATGGCAGACAGTACTCGCATCCGGTGCAGGAGTACTTAATGAGTCGGTTGTACTCGTCTGAGACCTTGTCTATGAGGGTTCTCTCTTCATCAGAAAGCACATTGAGGTCTGCGTCCGAAACAGTTGCGATGTTCTGCTGCAGCTGCTCTCTCGAACTC
>CAVEWO010000154.1:0-4767 GCA_963619345.1 Bacteroidaceae bacterium | reverse complement strand
CAGGTGCGGGGCTATGTCTCAGGGATATATAGGATACCATATCCAGCAGTGCCTGAAGTATGCTCTTAACAAAGACAACCGCAACATACCGGTCGTGACGGTAGCGACCCAGATGATAGTCGACGAGCGTGACCCCGCATTCCAGAACCCGACCAAGCCGATAGGACCTTTTTACACGAAAGAGCAGGCGGAGAAGCTGAGCGAAGAAAAGGGCTACGTGATGAAAGAGGATTCGGGCAGGGGTTACAGGAGAGTAGTCGCATCGCCGCTGCCGCAGAGGATAGTGGAGATCGAGGCGGTGAAGCAGCTGTGGGATCATTCGATCGTGATAACGTGCGGAGGCGGAGGGATACCGGTCATCGAGAACCCGGACGGCACACTGCGAGGAGTCGCAGCCGTGATCGACAAGGATTTTGCGGCTGAACTGCTGGCTGAGAAAGTCGACGCCGATATACTGATGATCCTGACTGAAGTGGAGAAAGTAGCGACCGATTTCGGAAAGCCGGATCAGAAGGATCTTTCGAGGATGACGCTGGCTGAGGCTGCAAAGTACGTGCGTGAAGGACAGTTTCCTGCGGGCAGCATGCTGCCGAAGGTCGAGGCCGCGATGAAATTCGTCAGGACGTATCCGGACAAAAAAGCTATAATAACCTCGCTCGACAAGGCGGTCGAAGCATTGGAAGGGGAAACGGGCACAGTGATAACCTTCAACTGAGCTTAGAACTCAGTGATTTCTGCGAATTCAGAAAATGATAAGTTTTATTTGTCGTTAAAAAACAATTTACTTGCTTTAAATAATATTAAGTGATATTATCTATAAAGTCATCTTTTCATAGATAAGACAAACATCATACATTGGAAGAAATCAGAAGGTAAAATATGGAGATTGAATTAAAGTACAGGATACCTACGCCGGAAGTTGCAAACGATATCTGGAAAGACAAACTTTTTTTTACTCAGGAAGAAGCGGGAACAAGAGAAGAAGTCTGCTTCAATGCCAGATATTTCGACACGCCGGATTTTGATCTTGCCAGAAACGATATGGCATACAGAGTCAGAAAAGAAGGCTGCAGATGGGTGGCAGCACTCAAATGGAAAGGCCACAGCGAAGGTGCTCTTCATATGAGAGAGGAGATAAACGTTCCTGTGAACGACGATAAGGCTGCGCCTGAAGTTTTCGGAGAGAGCGAGATCGGTGCAGAACTCATGAGAGTGATCAGCGAAAAACCTCTCTACAGCATGCTCGAGACGAGATTTCACCGCAGACGTTTCAGGATAGATACGGGAACTGGCATATTCGAACTGTCTGTCGATGAGGGCTTCATAGTTACGCCTTACGGTGACGAACCTATATCTGAAGTCGAACTCGAACTTTTCTCGGGCGAAACATCGGAACTGCAGGAGCTCGGCGAAAAGCTTCAGAAGAAATATGATCTTGAAAAGGAAGAGCAAAGCAAATATTCAAGAGGAATAGACATAATACGCGCAGGCAGATAGCATGCAGACGGAAACATCATATAAAGAAACGGTCAGAAAACAAAAAGGGCGTCACAGGCCCTTTTTATTATCCTTGAAATATCGTTTGCGATCTTCACCGTTAGGCTTACCTTGTTCAGCGCTTTCTAGTTATGAGGAGTATCTCAGGCGGGTCGTTTTTCTGATTTGCTATATTCACGTATGCTGCGTGATATGTGCGGGAGTCCAGCTCGCGCGCCATGGAAAGGAGCGCTTCCTTTTCTTCCGGGCCTTTGCTGTGACCGCTGTACATCGTGATGCACAGAAGACCGTCTTTCTGCAGCAGCTCCAGTGCCTTTTCCGCGGCAGCGACTGTCGAGGCGCGTTCCGTGACGGTGGTTCTGCCGGCGCCCGGAAGATAACCGAGGTTGAACACGACGGCTTTCACAGGTGAGCGGATATACCTGTCCATGTTTTCATGGGAATCGCAGATGAGCTTCACGGTTCCGTCTTCGAGACGATCCCGGAAGCCGTTTGATATCAGAAACTCTTTCGTATTGTCGATCGCCTGCTGCTGTATGTCGAATGCGTAAAGCGCAGACGGTCCGTGCCGCAGGAGTCTGAGCGTGTCGTGGCCGTTGCCGCATGTCGCGTCGACGAGCACGTCTCCGGGAGATATGTATCCCGAAACGATGAACATGGCGAAATCTGTCGTAGTCTGAATTATATTTGACATTTATGGTACACATCCTTATAATAGCATTTATTAAATTATCTTACTATGTGAAACTGATGTCAATAGACTTTACTTTTAAAAGGAAACAAGGTATAATAAAATGCATTATGTGTTTATAATCGAGGAGGATATATATTCATGAAACCAACATTAATTTCAAAAGAAAACAACGAAGCAAAATTCACTATGGACTTTACCGCAGAGGAATTTGAAAATTCAGTGATAAATGTCTATAAGGCTCAGAAGGATAAATTCACTATCGATGGCTTTAGAAAAGGCAAGGCGCCCAGAAGCATCATAGAGAAAAAGTACGGAGAAGGCATATTCTTTGAAGATGCTATCAATGATCTTTTCTCGATGTATTATCCGCAGGCTGTAGAAGCTCTTTCACTGGATATTATCGACAGTCCGAGAGCTGAATTCAGCGAGATCAAGAAAGGCGAGGACTTCACAGTTACTATCACTGTTGAATGCTATCCTGAGATCACGGTAAAAGACTACAAGGGTGTTGAGATCGAAGCTGTAAGCAGCGAAGTTACAGACGAGGATATAGACAATGAACTCAAGGCAAAGGCTAAGAGAAATGCCAGAATGGTGACTGTAGACAGACCTGCGGAAGAAGGAGACACTGTCCTCATCGATTATGAAGGCTGGGTAGGAGATACTCAGTTCGAAGGAGGCACGGCAGAAAGACAGCCTCTCAAGCTGGGTTCGGGCACATTCATTCCCGGATTTGAAGAACAGCTTGTCGGTGTAAGCACAGGTGAAGACAAAGATGTCAAGGTTACTTTCCCTGAAGAGTATCACGCAGAAGATCTCGCAGGAAAAGAAGCTGTATTCAAATGCAAGGTTCACGAAGTAAAGGAAGAAGAGATCCCTGAGATCAACGATGAGTTCGTAAAGGATATCAGTGAATTCGATACACTTGACGAGTTTAAGGCTGACATCAGAAAAGAACTTGAAAAGTCAAAGGCTTCAAGAGCAGAGAACTCAATGAAGAACAGCGTGCTCGCAAAGGTATTCGAAGCAAACGATATCGATGTTCCTAAGCCGCTCGTTGAAAGCGAACTCGACAGCACTCTGTCAGAATTCGACCAGCAGCTCAGAAGCCAGGGTCTCGATCTGAACACCTACATGGAATACATCGGCAAGAACACTAAGGAATTAAGAGACGAACTCAGAGAAGAAGCTGAAAAGAAAGTGAAGACAAGGATGATCGTGACTGCAGTCGCAGATCAGGAAAACTTTGAAGTAACTGACGAAGAGATCAGCACTGAGATCGAAAACATGGGCAAACAGTACGGCATCGAAGCTGACAAGATCAGAGAGATGCTGGGAGCACAGAATATCGGCATGATCGCAGGCGACATCAAGATCAGAAAAGCAGTTGAGTTCATGTACGACAACGCTGTGAAGAAATAGGCAAAAATAAGGAGGTCCGGATATGGCATTGGTACCATATGTTATTGAGCAGACAAGCAGAGGAGAAAGGTCTTACGATATATACTCGAGACTTTTGAAAGACAGGATAATATTTTTAGGGGAGGCTATCGATGAGCATATAGCCAGCCTTGTAGTCGCTCAGTTGTTATTTTTGGAAGCTGAAGATCCGGATAAGGATATAAACATATATATAAACAGCCCCGGCGGTTCCGTGACCGCCGGCATGGCTATTTATGACACCATGCAGTATGTAAAGCCTGAGGTTTCCACGATATGCGTGGGAATGGCGGCGAGCATGGGCGCATTTTTACTGTCGGCAGGCCAGAAAGGCAAGCGTTTTGCACTTCCGAATGCCGAGATCATGATCCATCAGCCGCTCGGAGGTGTGCAGGGACAGGCTGAAGACATAAAGATACATGCTGAATGGATCCTGAAGACGAGAGAAAAGCTGAACAGAATACTCAGTGAAAACACAGGACAGCCCTTAGATGTTATTGCCAGAGACACAGACAGAGATAATTTCATGTCAGCGGAAGATGCTGTGAAATACGGCCTTATTGACAAGGTGATAAAAGACAGATAGACAGGGGTGGTTATTTAATGAGTAAATACGACGAAAACAACGAGCTGAGATGCTCGTTCTGCGGCAAGCCTCAGAGTCAGGTGAAGAGACTGATAAGCGGATCAGGGGTGTATATATGCAACGAGTGCATAGAGCTGTGCCAGGATATACTGAACGCAGAGGAATCAAAGCATATGGCAGAGCAGAACGGCACGGCAGTCCAGAGTGACAGACTGCCGAAGCCGAAAGAGATCGACGATATACTTTCCGAGTACGTGATCGGTCAGGAAGATGCGAAGAAGGCTCTCGCAGTAGCGGTGTACAACCATTACAAGAGGATAAACTGTGCGACTGATGATGACGGCGTTGAGATACAGAAGAGCAATATCATTATGGTCGGACCTACCGGTTCAGGCAAGACACTGCTTGCACAGACGCTTGCGAAGATACTGAACGTTCCTTTTGCGATCGCAGATGCGACTGCACTGACAGAAGCGGGATACGTGGGCGAGGATGTTGAGAATATACTTCTGAAGCTGATACAGGCTGCAGATTATGATATAGAGAAAGC
>CAVEWO010000153.1:0-4783 GCA_963619345.1 Bacteroidaceae bacterium | reverse complement strand
GGATAATCATAACATTACTGTCTCGAAGCTCAGAGTCCCAGAGATTCTGCAGCAAGGACGGAATGCTCTTATTACCGCGGCACATATAAGGAAATTCATCTATTACCAGAAGTTTCTTTTTCTCACCATAGGGCAGATCGAGTACCGCGCGAAGGGCTTTTTCCCAGTCTTCAAATTCTGAAATGTATTTTCCGGCCGGAATACCTTCCTTCAGCATACGCACAGAAAAATTCCGAAGCTGCACTCTGTCAGTTGTCTGTGTACAGGAAAAAAACACATGCGGCTTGTCCCTGCAGAATTCCCGCAGGGTTTCTGTTTTTCCTACGCGCCGCCTGCCATACAGAACGATAAGCTGACCCGATTTTTCCATATATCTTTCGTTTAAAAATTTCAGTTCCGTTTCTCTGCCAACAAACATAATCTCACTCTCCCTATGTTATTATCAAATCTGGATTTACTAAACCGTGATTTGATAACATTATAACCGTCTTGCAATGGAAAATCAAGACTTGTAAAACTCCGGCTAATTCAATTGTATGATACATCGGTAAGTGGCTGAAACGCTGTGTTTCGGCACAAAAAATGAGCAGGAAGCGGTAATAATCCGTTTTCTGCTCATTAAGCCTTATATACGTTTCTGAAATTATAGTAAACAACATTAAATTCTTGCTTTGTCATTGAACTGCGGCAGGAATTATCAGCGGTCACAAAATCAATCAGAATATGCTCAGATAGCGCTCGCCTGTATCCGGCAGCACAACGACTATCCTCTTGCCTGCGTTTTCAGGCCTTGCTGCGACCTGTCCTGCCGCGTATACCGCAGCGCCGGCCGAAACTCCGACCAGCAGGCCTTCCGTCTTCGCGAGGTCTTTCATCGTTTCGAGCGCGTCGTCATCGGTGACTGTTATGACTTCGTCCATGAGCTTCACTTCCAGCACTTCAGGGATGAAGTTCGCGCCTATGCCCTGGATCTTGTGCGGGCCGGCTTTGCCTTCCGTCACCAGCGGCGATGATGCGGGCTCCACGCCGATCACTTTGATGTCAGGATTTTTTTCCTTGAGGTATCTGCCGACGCCTGTCACCGTGCCGCCTGTTCCGAATGTCGCGATGAAGATATCAACATTCCCGTCGGTGTCTTTCCATATTTCCGGCGCCGTCGTTTCATAATGCGCCTGCGGATTTGCAGGATTCTCGAACTGGCCCGCAATGATGCTTCCCGGGATCTCATTTGCCAGAACCTCGGCTTTTTCCACGCTGCCTTTCATTCCTTCGTTCTTGTCAGTCAGGACGAGCTCAGCACCCAGTGCTGCCAGCAGCTTGCGCCTTTCCAGACTCATGCTCTCAGGCATGACCATGACAGCCTTGTAGCCGCGTGCAGCTGCCGTCATCGCGATACCCACGCCTGTATTGCCGCTCGTCGGCTCTATTATCGTGCCGCCCGGCTTGAGTCTGCCGCTTTTTTCCGCCTCGATGACCATGTTGTATCCGACTCTGTCCTTGATGCTGCCCGCCGGATTGAACATCTCGACCTTTGCAACGATCTCTGCGCCTGCCCCGAAGCGCTCCTCCATTTTGCGGAGCCTGAGCATCGGCGTGTTTCCTATAAGTTGTGTCACTGTATCTTTGATATCCATTTTTCTCCTCCTCACTCACTCAAAAATCATAGATCAGAATTTCTCTACTCCCAGAACGTCCTCGTCCTCCATGTAAAGTGTATATCCATGCCCTGGATCCGGGATCCATTTGTAAAAATTATCTTTTATTTTCGGGTAGATGCTCTCCAGTATCGCCGATATCGTGCCGCCGTGACACACGACTACGGAAAGTGCCTCCTCGTTTCTATGTCTCATAGAAAGGACTTTCAGCATGTGTTTTTTTTCGAAATCGTCAAAGCCTCTGACGATCCTCTTGTAAAAGCCCTGCAGGCTTTCACCGTTCGGCGGTGCTATTGTCCCGAAGCTGTCGGCCCTCCATGTCCTGTAATATTCGAGTACTTTGAGTTCGCCGTGGCTCTTCATCTCGTAATCGCCGAAATTCATTTCCCTGAGCTGCGGCAGTATCCCGTGCTCTCTTTTCCCGTATATGATCTCCATCGTCTGCTCCGTGCGCATGAGACCCGTCGTGTAAAAGTCGGCATTGCTGCTGTCCGGGTATATGCCTCGCTCCGCAAGTTCTTTCAGCGATGCGATGCCTTCCTCCGCCAGCGGGATGTCGGCATAACCGTAATATAATCTGTGCTTGTTTCCTTCTGTAATGCCATGCCTTATCAGGCATATCTTGGATCTCATGTGAATCTTACCTGCTTTCCTGTGATAAAAACGGCCGCCTGCAGCTCTCTCGCCCGAAGAAGCAACGGTGCCTGCAGGTTCATCGCCTGCAGAAGCTCTGAATAATAGAACAAAGGTGGCTTTGCCACATATTTTCATATGAAACTTTTGTTGATATTCCGGAAATATCGAAAGCGATATTTCCTACATAATAACATAAATCCCGGCATCTAGGAAGTCATGACATCAGAAATATGGCCTTCGAGCGGCACAGAAATATGGCCTTCGAGCGACACAGAAAGGTGCAGGACACTGCGGCGGCGGGCGAGGCGGCAATTCGCAGAAGCCCCGATAATGACGTATGCTGCGGCAAGATGAGCGAGCGCCGGCATAGCTGACAGTATCTGCCGGCCAGCTGCAGCGGCAGGTCAAAGCGATCCGGAACTGCATTGAACAGCTGCGACGAACCGATCCGGAACTGCATTGAGCGGCCAGACAGGGCAACGGTGATCTTACCTGGCATAGATACGTTCTCTAAGCGCCGGGGCGAGAGTTCTCATATAACTTCTGCCAGCTCCCTTTATGCATATATTATGCATTGGTGTTTTCCGTTTTTGATTTTGATCAGAATGTGAAATGTATAAAAATCGTATCCATGATAGATATTTCGTTACAGTGCATTGTACTTTTTTGAGCCAATTCCAGAAGATTTCGCAACATAGCATTGAACAGGTTCAAAACCGCCCGCAAAAAACTGCATTTTAGTCGGAATACGAAAGGTTTTTTAATGCCTTTTTGCATATTCATGCACTAAACGCCCTTTTTATACACCAAAAATGTATATGTAATTTTTCCCAAATTATCAATGTTACGAAAACGCCTGGAATGGTGAGTATTTTATACAAATGGCTTTTTTAAGTAATGGCTTTTTTATCATTTTTTACAGGATCAATCTTTTGGAACCGATTTGGCAATTGCGCCATGATTTGGTATAATGGTTTCAATATTTTTCCGCCGCTTAGGCGGTCTGTAAATAGATGCAGACCAAACGCTGCATATTTGCATATACTAGAACTGCAGGCTTTGCATATACCAGTGTGAGTACCTCGAGGGTCACATTTCCAATGCTGGCTGCGCCGACAAATTAATGAAACACCGCAGGGGTATAACCTGATGTCGGTCTGCGGCCGACAAATTAATGAAAGGATAACTGATATGAACAAAAAACTACGTGGAGATCTGATGCTGATGCTTGCTGCGATGATCTGGGGAAGCGCTTTTGTGGCCCAGAAGAGCGGCGCCGACCTGATGGGGCCGATTGCATTCAACGGCATGCGTATACTGATCGGCGGACTTGTGCTGCTTCCTGTGATAATAATAATGGATCGGCTCAAGGGCGGAAAAAATACAGGAAGTGAGGGCGATGAGAAGGCCGCCGCCGTGTCTATGACAAAGGAAGAGAAGCGTGCGGCATGGAAAAATGCGCTCAAAGGCGGCATCCTGTGCGGACTTGCACTCTCTGCTGCGGCTGGTCTGCAGCAGCTTGGAATCTGCTACACGACAGCGGGCAAGGCCGGTTTCATAACCGCACTTTATGTGGTGATCGTACCGATTTTCGGACTGATCTTTCTCAGAAAAAAAGTGCGCCCTGTGATCTGGCTCTGCGTTATCGCATCTGCCGCAGGGCTGTATCTGCTCTGCATCCCTGCGGGGGGCGGATTCTCCCATCTCAATAAGGGAGATATGATAATGCCGATATGCGCGATCCTGTTTGCTATACATATACTTATCATCGACAACTTTTCTCCGAAAGTCGATGGCGTGCGCCTTTCGTGCATCCAGTTCCTGACCGCAGGCATCATTTCACTCTGCTTCATATGGGTTGACCCGCTTATCGGATTTTCACTGCCGACACTGGGCGCCGTGGTTTCAAACTGGTTCCCGCTGCTTTACACCGGCGTACTTTCATGCGGCGTGGCATACACGTTCCAGATAATCGCACAGGCTGATACAGATCCGACTGTCGCATCAATGATACTCTGCCTCGAATCTGTATTCGCAGTGATCGCGGGCATGCTGCTGCTCGGGGAAAGCATGAGCATACGTGAACTCATCGGCTGCGTTATCATGTTCGCAGCGATCGTAGTTGCACAGCTTCCGGAAAAGCCGCTGGCTGAACCGGCAGTCACATCAGAAGAATAGGGGCATTTGCAAAGCGCAGATGCCTGATCTGCGGATCGCTTTCCTGGCCGCAAGGCGTAGGAGTGAGCGCAGCGAGCGTTGCCTTTTTCCCCAAAAGAACCACAGGCGATCCGCTCGGAAATATCGAACCGATATTTCCTACATATATGAGAACCCATGTCATGGAGGTGAACACCATGGACAAAACTGAACAGAAAACTGAACAGGCAAGCAAAACGCCCGGTCTTGACAGCACCAGTGCTGCACCGGACAGCGGGGCAGACGCTGCAGCATCTGCAAACCAGACTGCCGACAGCAAAAGCACAATGCCGAAC
>CAVEWO010000152.1:0-4813 GCA_963619345.1 Bacteroidaceae bacterium | reverse complement strand
ACCCGAAATGTATATGCTCGAAAGCGACCTGCCCTTTTACATGACCCGCATCTATGACCTCTGCAGGCACTGTGTCTATGTCAGCCTCTTCCTCCTCATCTATTATCTCGAAGATCCTCTCAGCCGCCGCAGCCGTTGACTGCAGCTGGTTCGCAACGTTTGCGACCTGGGATATAGGCTGGTTGAAGCTCCTCACATACTGAATGAATGCCTGGATATTGCCTATCGAGATCTTTCCGTTTATCGCAAGATATCCGCCAAGGAGACACACTGCAACATATGCCAGGTTTCCTATGAAGTTCGTGATCGGCATCATCATACCAGACAGGAACTGCGATTTCCATGCAGATTCACAGAGTTTGTCGTTGTAATCCTCGAAGACCTGCTGCGATTCTTCTTCCCTGTTGAAAGCCTTGACGATATCGTGACCTGCATACATTTCCTCGACGTGCCCGTTTACATAACCGAGGTACTTCTGCTGATTCTTGAAGTGACCCTGAGATTTTGAGACCACGAGGCGTATCACTCCCATGGAAAGCGGCAGCACGACGAGTGCCATCAGTGTCATGACTACGCTTATGCGCAGCATCATGATCAGTATGCCCACTATCGTGGTAAAGCTCGTGATCATCTGCGTCAGGCTGACAGAAAGCGTCTGGTTGACGGTTTCTATGTCGTTTATCATCCTGCTCTGGATCTCTCCATGCGTCCTGCTGTCAAAATATCTGAGCGGCAGCCTGTCGAGCTTTATCGACATCTTGTCTCTGAGGTTGTAGATGACCTTCTGCGAAACGTCGGCCATTATCCAGCCCTGCACCACTCCGAACAGCAGGCTGCAGCCGTAAAGCGCCAGCAGCAGGAACAGTATCGATGCAAGTCCGCTGAAATCTATTCCCGTGCCGCTCATCAGTCCCTCGACTACCTTGTCGGTCGCATTGCCGAGTATCGTCGGGGAGATTATCGTGAATACTGTGCTGGCGATCGCAAATATAAACACTACCGCCAGTCTGAACTTGTAAGGTTTGAGATACCCGATCAGGGTCTTCATCGTCTTGCCGAAATCTTTCGCCTTTTCTCCGGGCATCATCCTGCCTCCGGGGCCGCCATGACCTCCCGGGCCTTTTCTTCTCTCAGCCATTATTTACGCCCCCTTTCAAGTTCTTCCTCACTGAGCTGCGACAGTGCGATCTCCCTGTAGACCTCGCATGTCTCCATCAGCTCGTCATGCGTGCCCCTGCCTGCCAGACGTCCTTCGTCCAGCACAAGGATCTGATCCGCATCTATTATCGTGTTTATTCTCTGCGCAACGATTATTATCGTGCTGTCTCCTACTTTTTCCTTCAGTGCTTCACGCAGTGCCTTATCTGTCTTGAAGTCGAGTGCTGAGAAGCTGTCGTCGAAAATGTATATCTTCGGTTTCTTTACGAGTGCACGCGCTATGGAAAGCCGCTGTTTCTGGCCTCCGGACACGTTCGTGCCGCCCTGAGCGACTTCTTCGTCCAGCCCGTGCTCTTTTTCTCTGATAAAATCCATAGCCTGCGCCGTTTCCGCCGCCTCGAGCATCTCCGCTTCAGTCGCATTTTCCTTGCCGTACTGCAGGTTCGATGCTATCGTGCCAGAGAACAGCAGACCTTTCTGCGGAACGTACCCGATCTGATCACGCAGTTCATGCTGTGTGATGCTCCTTACATCCGCTCCGTCGATGCGCACGCTTCCCTCTGTAGCGTCATAAAATCTCGGGATCAGGCTGATCAGTGTGGATTTGCCGCTTCCCGTGCCGCCGATTATCGCAGTAGTCTTTCCAGGCTCGGCTGTAAAGCTGATATCCTCGAGGACTTCCTTCTCTGCATCAGGGTACGAGAATGACACGTGATCGAATTCCACGACACCCTTGTGAGCTTCGATCAGTTCCGGTGTTTCCGGATCTTCGATCGAAGGCTCGACATCGAGCACCTCTCCTATTCGCTTTGCTGAAACGATAGATCTCGGTATCATGATGAACATCATCGTTATGAAAAGGAACGACATTATGACATGCATAGCGTACTGCAGATATGCAAGCATATCGCCGATCATCAGGCTGCCGTCATTTACAAGATGAGCGCCTGCCCACACTATGAGTATGCTCACACCGTTCATCACGAACATCAGCATCGGCATCATGAACGACATCGCCTTGTTCGTGAACATGTTGATCTTCGTCAGATCCCTGTTCGCGATATCGAACCGTTTCTCTTCGCTTTTCTCAGTGTTGAATGCTCTGATTACCAGGATACCCGAAAGCCTTTCTTTCATCAGCAGGTTCAGTTTGTCAAGCTTGGTCTGCAGTATCTGGAACTTAGGCAGCACCAGAAAGAACGACACAGCCATGATAGCCAGTATCACCAGCAGTGCTGTTCCTATCGTCCACGAAAGCGACACGCTCGTCTTCAACGCTCTTATCACCGCTCCTATGCCCATTATCGGCGCAAAGCATGCGAGTCTGAGTATCATCACTGTCGCCTGCTGCACCATCTGCACGTCGTTTGTAGATCTCGTTATCAGCGATGCCGTAGAAAAATCATTGAGCTCGGCTGCCGAGAACGATGTCACTTTTCTGAAAAGCGCATGCCTTATATCTCTTGATGATTTCGCCGCCGCTCTCGCCGCCAGCAGGCTGCCTATGATCGCGCAGACGACTGTCGCTGCCGCCACTGCGATCATTATCAGTCCGGTATGTCTGATATAGTCCATATCCTGTTTGACTATGCCGTTGTTGATTATGTCGGACATATACCCCGGCAGTGCCAGCTCGCACATAGCCTGTCCGAACAGGAATGCGATTATCAGCACTATCGACAGGATATACGGCCTGTAGTATTTCAAAGTCGTTTTCATAATTCTCCCCTTTCCAGCATTTCCGCTATGTTATCCGTCACTTTTCCGAGCAGTCTCCCCAGAGTTTTCTTTTCCTCTTCGGTCAGCCCGCTTGTTATCTCTCGTTCAAAGGCGGCAAAGTGCTTTTCTCCCATGCTGTGTATGCCCTTTGCCTTCTCTGTCGGAAAGAGGCAGTATGCGCGTTTGTCATCGGGATTTCGTTTTCTCTCTACGTAGCCTTTTTTCACCAGGATCTTCAGTGCTTTTGCAACTGCGCCCTTGTCTATATGCATCTGTTTTGCAAGTTCTTCCTGCGAAAGCCCCGGATCCGCATTGATGTTCTTGAGATATCCCATCTGCTGTCCGGTAAGTCCGAACTGTTTCATCGCCTTATCGTGCATCACCCTGCCGTGCCTGTATATCACCGAGAAGTATATCTGCAGCGAACTTGTGCCGGGTTCTCCGCATCCACACATGCGGCAGTTTCCTGCCTCAGTTTTTTCATTGATCATTGTCAGCCACCTCTTGTCATATCGTTGTATCTTACTGCCGGCGTACCGGATATGCTGTTTCTTCCGCTGCGCCTCTGCAGCAGCAAAAAACAAATAGTTGTCACTGCAACCATATCATCTTTGCTATTTTAGCGGCACAGAATTTGGTTGTCAATGCAACTATTTGTATTTTAACAAAATCTTCACAAACTATACATATTTGTCACAGCCGGGCGATGAGGGCGGGCATCTCGACAGCAGCTGCCCGGGAATACGCCGCCTGCCCCCGAGACGTGCTCATGACCGCCGGCAGACCCGGACCTGCAGTCTTTACATCTCATCCGCCAGACGCCTCAGTACTCTCCTGCTGGCACTGCTCACCGGCCCCAGCGGGAGCCTGCAGCTGCCGACGTCCATCCCTTTCATATTCATTATGGTCTTGATCGGCACCGGGTTTGTCTCACAGAAAAGCGCGTTTATCAGGCTGAGATACCTGAGCTGCAATTCCCGGGCTTTTTCCGTGTCACCGTCAAGAAACGCATGTGTCATTTCCCGCACCTTGCCGGGCATGAGGTTCGCCCACACGGACACGACTCCGGCGGCTCCCATCGACATCAGTGCTACTGTGATATCATCGTTGCCTGAATACAGCGCAAAATCTTCTCCGGCGAGGCGTGCGACTTTTGCGAAATATGACATGTCGCCGCTCGCCTCTTTCATGCCGGCTATATTCCGGTGTTTCGACAGTGCCGCGACCGTCTCCGGGTCTATGCAGATGCCGGTCCTCGCCGGGACGTTATAGATGTAGATCGGTATATCGACGTTGTCGGCTATCGTGCAGAAGTGCTCTATCATGCCGCTGCGGTTCGGTTTGTTGTAGTACGGTGTGATCACGAGAAGTGCATCTGCGCCCAGCTCCTGGTATCTCATGCTTTTTGCGAGCGACTTTTCCGTGTTATTGCTGCCGCTGCTGGCGATCACGGGTATCCTGCCTGCGCTCTCGCTGACTGCGGTCTTTACGATTTCTTCCTGCTCCTCGTCTGTGAGGGCAGGCGTCTCTCCTGTAGTTCCAAGCACCAGCACTGCGTCGGTCTTCTGATCGATGTGCCAGTCTATCAGCTCTCTCAGCCGTTTATGATCGACTTTTCCTTCTTCATCAAAAGGTGTTACGAGAGCTGCGATCGATCCTCTTATCATTGCTGCCTCCTTATCATATGTCAGGTCGGGTCAGGGCCCTGCAGATATCGCCTGCGGTTTTCATGCAAAGCTGCCGCACGCGGCGTGCCGGCTGTGACGTGCAGACATGCATCTCGGCCCCCTGCATCGTGCAGCCGGGTCAGCCCGGTCGGCCTGACTTCCCCGGCGCTTCGCCCGGCATGTGTATCCGGCGGCCTGACCCCTCCTGAAAATTTACGACCTTATATATTTACTGCTTATGATCCTATAATATGCATGACAGGCCGCAG
>CAVEWO010000151.1:0-4834 GCA_963619345.1 Bacteroidaceae bacterium | reverse complement strand
AGGCACGCGCCGCAACCTCGAAGTCGATTTCTTCGGCGGTGAACCGCTGCTCAACTTCGACGTTGTCAAGCAGCTCGTTGCATACGGCCGCTCGCAGGAAAAGATACATAACAAGAACTTCCGCTTCACGCTCACGACCAACGGTATGCTCCTCGACGACGAGGTGATTGACTTCGCCAACAGAGAAATGAGCAATGTCGTGATAAGTCTGGACGGCAGAAAAAATATAAACGACAAAGTGAGAAGGACTCACCGAGACGAGGGCACATACGATATGATACTGCCTGCATTCAAGAAGCTCGCCGACTCAAGAAATCAGCAGAACTACTACGTGCGCGGCACGTACACTCACTACAATACAGATTTTGCAGATGATATACTGCACATGGCCGATCTCGGCTTCAAAGAGCTGTCCATCGAGCCTGTGGTAGCGCCTGCTGATGCGCCTTACGCGCTTCAGGAATCAGATATCCCTAAGTTGCTTTCCGAGTACGAGCGCCTGGCATGCGAGATGCTTGACCGCAAACGTGAAGGCAAAGGCCGCGATTTTACGTTCTATCACTATATGATCGATCTGACAGGTGGTCCGTGCATCGTCAAGCGTATCTCCGGATGCGGCGTCGGCACCGAGTATGTCGCTGTGACACCTGCCGGTGACCTGTATCCATGTCATCAGTTCGTCGGCGACGAAAAGTTCCTGCTCGGAAACATCTACGACGGCATCACGAACGCATCAGTATGCGATGAATTCAAAGGCTGCAATGTATATTCGCACAGCGAATGCGCCGACTGCTTCGCCAAACTCTACTGCAGCGGCGGCTGCGCTGCCAACGCATATCACACGACGGGCTCGATAACAGGCGTGTATGACATGGGATGCCGGCTCCACAAGAAGAGGATCGAATGCGCGATCATGCTCAAAGTCGCAGAGATGTGCGAAGATCTGTAGGAATCTAAGAAATCTCAAAAAATCGAAAGCGGCAGTATCTCCTGATTTGGCAACAGGGAATACTTCCGTGTTTTATTTTTTTATATTTCACCCTTCCTGAATGCTTCTATCATCACTGCCGTGATGCTCATGTCGTTTTTCATCTGCGGAAGTTCATCTCTGCGCATCCATACTGCTTCTGAGAGCTCGCTGCGGTCGACTGTGACAATATCACTGCCATCGAGCGATGCGAAAAAGCCTGTGATCAGTGAATCAGAAAACCCCCACGGCTGACTGCCGAAATATTTCAGTTCTTTCACCTTCAACCCGACTTCTTCCATCACTTCACGCTGCAGAGCGCCTTCGACTGATTCTCCTATTTCTACAAAGCCCGCAATCAGCGCCAGTCCTTTATACGGCCTTCCTGCATATCTCGTGACGAGCAGTCTGTCTCCATCTGTTACAGCAGCCATTATTACCGGCGAAATACGCGGATACTGGATATTGCGGCACTCAGGGCATATCATCGCACGTTCGGTATTGGAATGCTCCATCAAACTTCCACAGCAGCCACAGTACCTGTGTTCTCCATACCAGTGATCCAGGTGTCTGGCAGTAACTGCTGCAAGCGCCGGCCATCTCTCCTGGCTGTCATACAGTTCTCGTATATCGACGTATTCCATTCCCTCGGGAGTTCCTTCCGGAATTCTATCTGCCATAGCTTTTTCTGAAATCAGGGACATAGGAGACGCATCAACTGAGAAAGCATAAATCGCATGATCAATGAGCTCGCAAGCGTATCCCTGCAGCTGCCTTATTACCGGCAGGCTCAGTTTGCCGTTCTCACTGCATACGAGGACCTTGCCGCCTCTGAATGTAAAAAATACAGAATCAGGCCCGATCTGAGCCCTGTTCACCTTTATAAACGAGTTGTTGAGAAAGTGCGGAGCTATTTCATGTATCACCTGTATCCATCCTCCTTGATCCGCTTTGCTATATTCATTATTAACATAAACTTCTTTTTTGCTATTTAATTCAGTCGCTAAAACAACCACGATGTGCACCACTATACACACGAAAAAAGAACAAGAAAAGAGGCTGTGTCCGGTATACTGCCGGAACACAACCTTTTTGACATTCAGATTATTATACTGCAACAGTGCAGACTAGTTGTTTTCTGCATTGTACTTTTCGAGAGCTTCTGCAAGCTTAGGGATGATAACTTTTACGTCACCAACGATTCCTAAGTCAGATACTTCGAAGATAGCAGCTGTATCGTTCTTGTTGATTGCGATTACGCACTCTGAGTTTTCCATACCTGCGATGTGCTGGATAGCTCCTGAGATACCGCAAGCCATGTACAGTTCAGGTCTAACTGTCTTACCAGTCTGACCAACCTGTCTGTCTCTTTCGATCCATCCTGCATCAACGTTTGCTCTTGATGATGAAATTTCTCCACCAAGTAAGTCAGCAACCTTCTTTAATTCGCCGAAGAACTCAGGTGAGCCGATACCTCTTCCGCCTGATACCAGAACCTTAGCTTCTGTGATATCAACAGCTTTCTTAGTATCTTTAACTACTTCCTTGATAGTTACGTTCATATCTTCAGGAGTGAAGTCTACCTTGAACTCCTCAACAGTTCCCTGCTTGCCGGCAACAGGAGCGATTCTCTTCATTACTCCAGGTCTTACTGTTGCCATCTGAGGTCTGTAATCAGCGCATCTGATTGTCGCCATTACGTTACCACCAAATGCAGGTCTTGTCATCTTTAATGTAGTATCATCAATTCCAAGTCTCTTTTCGATCGAAGCTGTATCTGCAGTCGAAGTTGCATGTAAGAAATCGAAGTACTTGTTCATGTCGATGTCGAGGTGAGTACAGTCAGCAGTCAGTCCAGTGTGAACTCTTGCTGCTACTCTCGGAGCGAGGTCTCTTCCGATTGAAGTTGCTCCGAACAGTACGATGTTAGGGTCATAGTTCTTGATAACTGCTGTTAATGCCTTTGCATAAGGCTCAGTTACGTATTCCTCAAGCATAGGATCTTCAATTAAAATTACACCGTCAGCACCAGCTTCGATGAGTTCCTGTGCTCTGTCTTTAACATTGTTTCCCATGAGGACTGCGTAAACTTTTTCCTTAAGATCAGCAGCCAATATTGTTGCTTCACCGAGAAGCTCCAGAGTTACCTTGGCAATATTGCCATCTCTCTGCTCTGCTATTACATATAAATCTTTGCTCATTTTTACGAATCCTCCCAACTAAATAATATGCTTTTCTTCCATCTTAGCTATGATTGCAGCAACGGCTTCGTCAGGGCTAACATCTAATTTAGTTCCTGCTCCCTTAGCCATCTTACCAAATGAAGTTACAACCTTTGTAGGTGATCCATTAAGTCCGATGAAGTCTGGGTTTAAACCGTCTTTTAAGTCATCAAAGCCCCATACAGTGATATCTTTTGCATAAGCATCGATAACGCCGCCAGCGTGCATGTATCTAGGCTCAGCTAATTCCTGTAATGCAGTGATAAGGCAAGGAGTCTTAACGTCGATCATGTGATGTCTGTCTTCGTACTGTCTTCTTACTGTTACTACATCACCGTTGATGTCGATTTCTTCTGCATATGAAACCTGTGGGATTCCAAGGTTTTCGGCAATCTGCGGACCTACCTGCGCAGTATCTCCGTCGATAGCCTGTCTTCCTGTGATTACGAGATCATATCCGATCTTTTTAAGTGCAGTTGAGATGATAATTGCTGTTGCGCAAGTATCTGAACCGCCGAATTCTCTTGCTGAAAGCAGGTATGCATCGTCACATCCCATTGCAAGAGCTTCTCTTAATGCTACGTCAGCCTGTGGAGGTCCCATGCAGACAACTGTAACAGTTCCGCCTACTTTTTCCCTGAGCTGAAGCGCTGCTTCTATACCTGATTTATCGTCATGGTTGATGATGCTAGGAACACCATCTCTGATCAGTCTGTTAGTTTTAGGATCCAGTTTTACTTCGTTTGTGTCCGGAACCTGCTTTATGCACACTACTATTTTCATTGTTAATTTCTCCCTTCACACTACTACTTTATTTTCATTGATCCTGAAATTACCATCTTCATAACTTCTGATGTTCCTTCGTATATCTCTGTAATCTTAGCATCTCTTAATGCTCTTTCTACAGGATATTCTCTGCAGTAGCCGTATCCGCCCATGAGCTGTACAGCTTCTCTGCACACCTGGTTAGCTACGTCTGAAGCGAATAACTTAGCCATTGCAGCTGCAGGACCGTAGTTTTCGCCAGCATCCTTAGTGCATGCTGCTCTCCATGTGAGGAGTCTTGCTGCGTCGATCTTAGTCTGCATGTCAGCTAATTTGAACTGAGTTGTCTGGAATGCTGCAATCGGTCTTCCGAACTGCTTTCTTTCCTTAACGTAAGCGAGAGCTTCGTTTAATGCACCCTGCGCAAGACCTACTGCCTGTGCAGCGATACCGATTCTTCCGCCGTCGAGAGCCTTCATAGCGATCTTGAAACCCTGTCCTTCTTTACCAAGTCTGTTAGCTGCAGGTACTCTTACGTTTTCGTATGAAACTTCGCAGTTTGAAGCTGCTCTGATACCCATTCTCTTGATGTTTTCGCTCACTGTAACTCCAGGAGTTCTATTGCCTTCGTCATCCTTGAGAGGTACGATGAATGCTGAGATACCCTTTGTTCCGATAGTCTTGTCAGTTAAAGCGAAAACGATGCATATATCTGCAAAACCTGAGTTTGTTGTAAAGATCTTACCACCGTTGATGATGTACTCATCTGTTGCTTCGTCATACACAGCCTGTGTCTGCTGCCCTGCTGCGTCTGATCCTGCGTTTGGCTCAGTAAGTCCGTAGCATCCTGACTTTGATCCGTCGATGAGCGGTCTTAAAT
>CAVEWO010000150.1:0-4838 GCA_963619345.1 Bacteroidaceae bacterium | reverse complement strand
CTCCCAATGTCATCATGTAGGTTGACATTGGGAGCCCGGGTTTTTGACTAGCTTATGTCGTGCCGTCTTTGAACGGAAGACAGAAGCGGGAACAGGGCACCCCCCTATTGTAAAGATAGGGTGTGAATTATATCCTTGACGGCATGTCGGGATTTTTTTTTGCGAAAAAAAGTAAAATTTCCCACACCGGCACTTGATTTTTGTGAATAATTGTCCTATTATATTGTTAGCACTCGATATAGAGAAGTGCTAACAAACAAAAACAACATGAAAGGATGATTCAAAATGGCTAAAAAGCAATTCAAGGCAGAGTCAAAGAGACTTTTGGATTTAATGATCAATTCGATCTACACACATAAAGAAATATTTTTAAGAGAGCTGATTTCCAATGCGAGTGATGCAGTTGACAAGCTTTACTACAAGACGATCACAGAAGGTGACACAGGTATTTCGCGCGACGATTTCGGCATCAGGATCGAAGCAGACAGAGAGAACAGGACGCTCAAGATCATCGACAACGGCATGGGCATGACGAGAGAAGAGCTGGAGAAGAATCTGGGAACCATTGCAAAGAGCGGGTCGCTGGATTTCAAAGCCGAGATGGACAAGAAAGATGAGATCGACATAATCGGACAGTTCGGAGTAGGGTTCTACTCGGCATTCATGGTCAGCGACAAGGTAAGCGTGCTGAGCAGAGCGTACGGATCGGACGAGGCATATATATGGGAGTCATCCGGAGCAGACGGATACACGATCACAGAAGCTGAAAAAGACAGCAGCGGAACAGAGATAACGCTGACACTCAAGGAAGATACAGACGACGAGAAATACAGTGAATATCTTGACACCTACAAGATCAAAAGCCTGATCACGAAGTATTCGGACTACATCAGATATCCTATACAGATGATGGTCGAGAAGCACAGACTGAAACCGGGATGCGAAGACAAAAAGCCTGAAGAGCAGGAATACGAGACATATCAGGAACTCGAAACACTCAACAGCATGGTGCCCCTCTGGAAGAAGAACAAGAGCGAGATAAAGGACGAAGACTACAGCGAGTTTTACAAAGATAAATTTTATGACTTTACAGATCCTGCAAAAGTCATACACACCGACGTCGAAGGCGTGGTGAGCTACACGGCACTGCTGTTCATACCGGGACAGGCTCCGTTCAACTACTACACTAAAGACTACGAGAAAGGTCTGCAGCTTTACTCGTCAGGCGTGCTGATCATGGACAAGTGCCCGGATCTGCTGCCGGATTATTTCAGTTTTGTAAAAGGCCTTGTGGATTCACAGGATCTGTCGCTGAACATTTCCAGGGAAATGCTGCAGCATGACAGACAGCTCAGAGCGATAGCGCAGAGACTCGAAAAGAAGATCAGGAGCGAGCTGCTTTCTATGCTCAAGACAGACCGTGAAAAATACATCAGCTTTTTCAAAAACTTCGGACTGCAGCTGAAGTACGGTCTTTATGACAGCTTTGGAGCAAATAAGGAGACGCTCAAGGATCTGCTGATGTTCTACTCATCGACTGAGAAAGCACTCGTTACGCTTTCTGAATACGTGAGCAGGATGAAGCATGAACAGAAATATATCTACTATGCTTCCGGCGAGACCGTGGAACAGATAGACAGACTCCCGCAGACAGAGCTCCTCAAGGAAAAGGGATACGAGATACTCTATCTTACAGACAGCATAGACGAGTTTGCACTGCAGGTTATGCGCGAATTTGACGAGAAACAGTTCAAGTCGGTATCGGGCGATGATCTCGATATCGAGGAGTCAAAGGAAGAAAAAGAAGCGGCAGAGAAACAGGCAGAGGAGAGCAAGGATATGCTCGAGTTTATGAAGGAGTCTCTGGACGGCAAAGTTTCAGAAGTAAAGCTTTCGCACAGACTCAAGAGTCATCCTGTGTGCCTGACGTCAAAGGGCGGACTTTCTATAGAGATGGAAAAGGTGCTGAACGCTATGCCTACAGATGAAAAAGTGCAGGCTGAGCGCGTGCTTGAGATCAATGCAAAGCATCCTGTGCTCGAAAAGCTCAAGAAAGAATACGATACAGACAAGGATAAGGTCAGAAAGTATGCAGCACTCCTCTACGACCAGGCTCGACTGATCGAGGGGCTGCCGATCGAGGATCCTGTGGAGTTTTCGAATGCGGTATGTGAGCTGATGATAAAGTAGGCATCAGTCATAATGATTGCAGAACATACAGATGCGATGAAGGCGTCTGCGGGCGACGTAAAGCAATTGCATGCAGACGGCTAAAAAGTAACGTGTTCTAAACACGCGTATTATATGGTATAATAGCTACCTGTGCAGTATTTATATGCTGTGCGGGTAGTTTTTTTGCAGCGGAGAAGACCGGGAATCGGCCGGAGATCCGAAACATAGAATAGAACAGGAATAACAGGAGAAAAAGGAGAAGAGATAAATGAAGGCACTTACAACAGAAGAGATACTAGAAAAGGTGTCGGATTCCGCAATACCCAAGGCGACATCGGGAGCTTTGAAATTATTCATACTTGCGATACTCGCGGGAGCGTACATAGCGTTCGGCGGACAGGCGTCGGCTATGGCATCGTTCAATCTGACGTCGGATCCGGCAACTTTCGGACTCGGTAAGCTCGTGTCTGCATCGGTGTTTCCGGTAGGACTGATGATGGTTCTGCTCTGCGGAGCGGAGCTGTTCACAGGAAACAACCTGATGATAATAGGCGTGCTGGACAAAAAGATCAGGGTGTCGGGCATGCTCAGAAACTGGTTCATCGTATACATAGGCAATTTCATAGGTGCTTTGATAGTGGCGGTGCTTGTGAATTATTCGGGACTGCTGGAAAGCGGCGGCGGACTGCTTGGTGCAGTCACGGTCAAGACGGCAGTATCAAAGACGAGCCTTGATTTTGGAAAGGCGTTCGTGCTCGGCGTGATGTGCAACTGGCTCGTGTGTCTGGCTGTATGGATGGCGACAGGAGCTCACACTACGATAAGCAAGATATTTTCGATACTGTTCTGTATAGGACTTTTCGTTGTGTCAGGGTTTGAACACAGCATCGCGAACATGTATTTTATACCAGCCGGAATGATCGCATCAGGAAATGACGCATATGTCCAGCTGCTGGGAACAGACGTAAGTGGGCTTACAGCTGGCAGTTTCATCATAGGGAACCTGCTTCCTGTAACGCTGGGCAATCTCGTCGGCGGCGGTATATTCGTCGGAGTTGTCTACTGGCTGATCGGAAGGAAGCTGAAATAATGATGAAACGTATATTGATAGAAGAGATAGAGGGATTCCGCACAGGAAATGCACAGGACATAGCCGGAGGCACGGGATGCACCGTGATAATATGTGAAAGCGGAGCGACAGCAGGAGTAGACGTGCGGGGAGGAGGTCCTGCGACGCGTGAGACAGCTTTGCTTTCACCGGCAAAGTCATGCCAGAAAATATATGGTCTGCTGCTTTCAGGCGGCAGTGCTTACGGACTCGATGCGGCAGGCGGCGTGATGCGCTACCTCGAGAAAAAAGGCGTAGGTTTTGAAGTCGGAACGGGCGTCGTTCCCATAGTGCCGGCAGCATGTCTTTACGATCTGATTGCAGGAGATTTTCACTGCAGACCGGATGCTGAGATGGGCTATGCGGCATGCATCGACTCCGAGAAAAATAAGCCTCAGCAGGGAAACTGCGGTGCAGGTACAGGCGCTACAATCGGAAAGTTTCTGGGGATCGAACGACTGATGAAGAGCGGACTAGGAACATACGCCGTGCAGATCGGGGATCTGAAAGTCGGCGCAGTCGTGGCAGTGAACTGTCTCGGTGATGTGTACGATGCGGATACCGGCAGGCAGATCGCGGGATTGCTTTCGGAAAGCGGCAAATCGCTTGCCAGCACGCGTGAAGCGATGTGGAGCTCAGTACAGCAGCAGAAAAATGTTTTTACAGGGAATACTACCATAGGATGCGTGATAACGAATGCAGCGCTGACAAAGGATCAGTGCAGCACCCTGGCATCCATGACGCACGACGGATTTGCAGCAGCGATAAAACCGGTGCATTCGTCAGCCGACGGAGACACTGCGTTTTACATGTCCTGCGGAGATGTGCAGGTCAACGCGGACGCCCTCGGCGATCTCAGCGCCTACGTTATGGCGAAGGCGATAAACGAGGGAGTCAGGAATGCGGAGGCGGCATACGGATTTATTTCGGTAAACGAGCTTGAAGAACAGAAGTGAAGACAGAGGTGAAGGTGGATATATGAAGAAGATAGCTGTGATAGACGGCAACAGCCTGGTGAACAGAGCGTACTATGCCATGAGGAACCCGATGATAACGAAAGACGGGATTTTTACACAGGGCATATTCGGATTTCTGAACATGCTGGAAAAACTGAAGAGGGACTACGAGCCTGAATATATGGCTGTTGCTTTCGATATGAATGCACCGACTTTCAGACATAAGGAATATGAAGAATACAAAGCCGGCAGGAAGAAGATGCCGCCTGAACTTGCGATGCAGATACCTCTCCTCAGGGATGTGCTCCGTGCGATGAACATAAAGCAGATCGAGATGGAAGGCTTCGAGGCCGACGATATAATCGGGACGATCGCAAGGAGAGCCGAGGAGGAAGGGATCGGCGTATATATAATCACAGGAGACAAAGACGAGCTGCAGCTTGCCACCGACACGACAAAAGTCATACTGACCAGAAAAGGCGTCTCGGAATTCGAACTCTACGACAGAGAAGCGATGATCGAAAAATACGGATTCACGCCGCAGCAGTTCATAGATTTCAAGGGTCTGATGGGCGACCAGTCCGACAACATCCCCGGTATCC
>CAVEWO010000149.1:0-4848 GCA_963619345.1 Bacteroidaceae bacterium | reverse complement strand
ACTAATCATGACTTACATTCAGGCGGTTATTCTGGGGTTGGCACAGGGGCTTTCGGAGTTTTTACCGATCAGCAGCTCGGGACATCTGGCGCTTCTGCAGTACTTTTTCGGCATAAACGCGGATAATGTGCTTCCTTTTGCAGTACTGCTGCATTTTGGCACACTGATATCGGTATTCATAGTTTACTGGAAGGACATCGTGGAACTTGTAAAAGAGCTGGGAGCGGTTATAAAGGATATCTTTACAGGAAAAGGGCTGAGGGTAAATGCCAATCCGACAAGGCGTCTCGGCTTTATGATAATCGTTGCTACGATACCGACGGCCGTAATAGGTCTGCTGTTCAATGATCTGTTCAATGCGATGTACCTTTCGCTCATAGCGATCGGAACAGGTCTTCTGGTGACCGGTACGATACTCGTGATCGCTGAAAGAATGGGCAAAAACAATAAGACGGTAAAAGAAATGAAGTTCAGACATGCGCTCTTTGTAGGATTCATGCAGGGAGTTGCGATATGCCCGGGAGTTTCCAGATCAGGCTCGACTCTTTTCGGCGGCCTGATATCAGGACTCAACAGGGAATTCGCAGTGAAATTCGCATTTCTTATATCGATACCGTCGATACTCGGTTCAGTGATACTCGAAGCGCCGGATGCGTTCAGTGAAGGACTCGATATATCGCTGGTAGGTCCGGTGATCACAGGAGTCATAGTAGCTGCACTTTCAGGTCTGTTTGCGATCAAGGCGATGATAAAGCTCGTTTCAAACAAAAACCTGATCGGATTTTCGATATATACATGGGCGCTGGGCATAGCAGTTATAGTCTATGCGCTGATATTCGCATAGAAGATAAAACCACTTATTTACAGAGGTAAAAGGATGACTGAAAGAAAACGACAGCAGAAGAGATCTACGTCCGGAGGGGCAAAAAGCAGGAGCAGATCATCATCCTCAAAGACGTCGGCTGCCGGCAGGAAGAAGGCTGCGGAGACAGATGAGCGGAGGATCGACAGCAGAGTGAGGGATGAGATAGTGTCCATCATTCTGATTGCTGTAGGCATTTTCTTCATCATAGCGTTCCAGACTTCGGCGGCAGGTACAATAGGGATGTCTCTGTCGCATTTTTTCAAAGGTCTGTTTGGATTTGCCGCATACATACTGCCGTATTATTTTATAATATACGGCATTTTGCTGTTTATGAGAAAGACTATACATGTCGGGATGAAATCTGCAGTCCTGCTGCTTATTATCTTTCTGATGATATCGCTGATAAACTCGGGAAGATTTATCGACGAAAGTGTGATAAATCAGAAGTTCTGGAACATGGCTGTCTACTACAACAACGGTATGGCGCTGGATGACGGCGGAGTGTTTGGTATGATGGTAGGCAAAACCATCGTGATGCTCACAGGGCTTCCGGGACTTTACATATTCGCTGTAGTAGTCGTGATAATATGCCTGCTTCTCCTCATGAACACGCCGGTATCCCGTTTTTTTGAGAAAGCTAAGGAAAAGAAGGCGAAGCATGATGAGTCAAAACAGGAACGTATGGCAGCTAAGCGAAGGGAAAAACCTCAGGTGTCATATCCTGAAGTTCATGAGCCGGAGTATGAAAGTGCAGGTTTTGCAGCTGAAAGATCTGCTTCAGGATATGCGGCGGATCACATGCAGGAATATATCCCTGTACCGGATGTCCACAGCGGGAGAGTGAACGCAAGACAGAAAAAGATACTGGGTTATATACAGGACGATGATCTTGCTTCAGGCAGAAGTGAAGAAGACCAGGAGCTTGACTTTTCACTTGGGGAAGACAAGGAGAAAAAGAGACGGCGAAAAAAGGCTGAAGCTGCACTCGATACAGGTGAAGCAGCCCAAAACGCAGCAGCGGAGACAGAAGGTTTCGGCAGTCCTATAATAGTCGGCGGATTTTCTCCTAAGAAAATGGAAGAAAAGCTTTCGAAGGCTGAAGCTGCAAAGAGCATGCTCAAAGAAGACGATTTCAATGTGACTATGACATCGGAAAGCTACAGATTCCCGCCTATAGACCTTTTGAACAAGGCGAAGCGATCGAAGGGAAACGCTGCGGAGGAAGAAAACATCTTAAGAGCAAAGGCGATGAAGCTGGAAGACACGCTGCACAGTTTCAATATAGACGCACAGGTCACCAATGTCACACAGGGGCCTACGGTGACCAGATATGAGGTACATCCAAACAGCGGAGTGAAGGTCAAAGGCATAAAAAACCTCGCGGATGATATCGCGCTCAACATGGAGGCCAAGAGCATCAGGATAGAAGCGCCGATACCGGGGAAACCGGCAGTCGGCATAGAGATAGAAAACGACAGGATAAACATGGTAACTGCACGAGAGATCGTCGATTCTGCAGCGTTCAAGAAATCAGAGTCGAAGATAACATTTGCAGTGGGAAAAGACATTGCGGGAAAGGCTATAGTCGCAGATCTGAAAACGATGCCGCACCTGCTGATTGCCGGTTCGACAGGATCCGGAAAGAGCGTGTGCATAAACACGATAATAGCAAGCTTCCTGTACAAGGCAAAACCTGATGAAGTCAAGCTCGTTCTCGTCGACCCTAAGGTCGTGGAACTTGCAAACTACAACGGTATACCTCATCTGCTGATACCGGTCGTGACGGAGCCGTCAAAGGCTGCCGCCGCGCTGAACTGGGCTGTTGCAGAGATGGATGACAGATACAAGAAATTCGCGGCAGAGGGTGTTCGGGGACTGACGGGCTACAACAAGGCAATGAAGGCAAATGGTGATGACGAAAGCGTGATGCCTCAGATCGTCATCATAATAGACGAGCTGGCAGATCTTATGATGGCGGCGCCGTCTCAGGTAGAGGAGTCTATCTGCAGGCTTGCACAGAAAGCAAGAGCTGCAGGTATGCATCTGATCGTGGCTACGCAAAGGCCGTCGGTAGACGTTATAACGGGAGTCATAAAAGCCAACATACCGTCGCGAATAGCCTTTGCAGTATCATCACAGGTCGACTCGAGGACGATACTGGACATGTCGGGAGCTGAAAAACTCGTGGGAAAAGGCGATATGCTGTTTAACCCGCTCGGCAGCGGCAAGCCGATAAGAGTCCAGGGAGCATTCATTTCGGACGATGAAGTCAACAGCATCATAGATTTTGTGAAGGCTCAGAACGAGGAAACTAGATATTCGGAGAACGTTCTCGACTCTATAGAGCGTGCCAATATACCTGATGCGGAGAAGGGGAACCGAGATCTTGAAGATGAACTTCTCCCGGATGCGATAGAACTCGTCGTACAGGCGCAGCAGGCATCCGTGTCGATGCTTCAGAGACGGTTCAGGATAGGCTACAACAGAGCTGCCAGGATAATCGATATGATGGAAGACAGGCAGATCGTAGGGCCGTCAGACGGAAGCAGACCCAGACAGGTGCTGATTACGGAAGCGGATCTCATGAATATGAAAGAAAGCACAGAGGATATGGAAAAAGCATGAAATTATATATAGAAACGATGGGCTGTCCGAAAAATTTCAATGATTCGGAGAGCATAGGAGGAATATGGGAATCGACCGGGATGTCGCTGACAGACGACCCTGCCGAGGCGGATGCGATCCTTGTGAATACGTGCGGCTTTATAAACGATGCTAAGCAGGAATCGATAGGCTGCATTTTCGATATGGCGAGGTTCATAGATGAATCAGAAAAACAGGCACCGGATCATGAGAAAAAGATACTGATAGTTTCAGGCTGCCTTTCACAGAGATACGGCAGAGAGCTGGCTGAAGAGATGCCGGAGGTCGATATTTTCCTTGGGGTCAATGATTATGAAAAGCTGCCGCAGCTTGTGAAAGAGTACAGGAAAGGCAAGCGTCTGCAGGCTTTCAGCTGCCAGCCGGACGCATTTTACGAATTTTCCGCAAGAAAGATAAAGGACAACCCGTATTCCATGACGCTGAGGATAGCAGAAGGCTGCAACAACTGCTGCGCGTACTGCGTGATACCGCAGATAAGGGGCGCATACAGAAGCAGACCGATGGAGAATATAATAGAAGAAGCTGAACTGCTGGCATCAAAAGGCTGCAGAGAGATCATACTGATCGCTCAGGACGTGACAGAATACGGTACTGATATTTACGGCAGGCTGATGCTTCCGGAGCTTCTCAGAAAGCTCTGCAGGATCGATGGCGTCAGATGGATCAGACTGATGTACTGCTATGAGGATAAGATCACCGATGAACTGATAGAAGTGATGGCGTCCGAAGAAAAGATCTGCAATTACATCGACATACCGCTGCAGCATGTGTCTGACGGAGTGCTGAGCGCAATGAACAGACATTCGACTGCGGAAAGCATAAAGGATACGATTGGCAGACTGCGAGCAGCGATGCCGGACATCCACATAAGGACAACGCTTATCACGGGATTCCCGGGAGAGACTGAGGAAGAGTTTGAAGAACTCCTTGAATTCGTTGAAAAAACGAGATTTGAGAGACTGGGCGTATTTGCATATTCACGCGAGGAAGGAACCGCTGCGGGAGATATGGAAAACCAGATAGACGAAGACATCAAGGCTATGCGCGCAGATGCGATAATGCGCAGACAGCTCGACATTTCCAGGGAAATAAATGAATCCAAAGTCGGAGATACTGTGACAGTTATGGTGGACGGCACGGATGAAGACGGCGCGTATCTCGGCAGGACAGTCTATGACGCTCCGGAGATCGACAACACGGTGATTTTCGCATCAGATGAAGAACTTGTGCCGGGAGACATGGTGCAGGTAAATATAACAGATGCATTCGACTATGATCTTGTAGGAAAGATGGAGGAATAATATGAATTTGCCTAATAA
>CAVEWO010000148.1:0-4865 GCA_963619345.1 Bacteroidaceae bacterium | reverse complement strand
TCTATCCTTCCCACTGCCGGGTGGATTCGGGGCTTACACCCGTTAGAAACGTGCGCCGCCGAGCGCACCCACAAAAAGGAGCTGGCGCTTCGGCATGAAGCCGGAGCACCAGCTCCTCACTTATTCGTTTAAACCCCCATATGGGCAATCGCAACTATGCGCCGTGGATTGCACTCCTCGCTTCGCTTCGGGCAATCCTGGCGAGGGGCATTCCGCTGCTCATCTCCGATTCGCAGGGACAAGCCGTGCGCCGTAAGGCACCACGCGCTAAAGCGCTGTGCCTCTGACGGGGGACCTACCGGCGACTCACTTTGCTCGTCGGGTTAGGTCTCCCTAAAACTCGGCAGTCTTTGGGGTTCTTGGGAATGGGAGCACGTCTCTGATGTTGCTCATTCCTGTTATATACATAATGATTCGTTCGAAGCCGAGGCCGTAGCCTGAGTGTTTCACACCGCCGTATTTGCGAAGATCCATGTACCACCAGTAATCTTCCTCGGTCATTCCCGTCTCTTCGATTCTTGCCTTCAGCACGTCGTAGCGTTCTTCTCTCTGGCTTCCGCCGATGATCTCGCCTACGCCCGGAACGAGCAGGTCGCATGCCGCAACTGTCTTGTCGTCATCGTTCAGGCGCATGTAGAACGCCTTGATCTCCTTTGGATAGTCGGTAACAAATACCGGCTTCTTGTATATCTTCTCAGTGATGTATCTCTCGTGCTCTGTCTGCAGGTCGATGCCCCACTCTACAGGGTACTGGAATTTCTCACCTGATTTCTTCAGCAGTTCTACTGCCTCAGTGTACGTGATCCTCGCGAAATCCGAGTTCACGATGTTGTTCAGTCTCTCTATCAGTCCCTTGTCTATGAACTTGCTGAAGAATTCCATCTCTTCCGGAGCGTTTTCCATCACGTAGTTTATAATGTATTTTATCATCGCCTCTGCCGTATCCATGTTGTCGTTGAGATCGGCAAATGCCATTTCAGGCTCTATCATCCAGAACTCCGAAGCATGTCTTGCAGTGTTCGAGTTTTCCGCTCTGAATGTAGGTCCGAAAGTATATACGTTCCTGAATGCCAGTGCGAAAGTTTCAGCCTCGAGCTGTCCGCTTACAGTCAGACCTGCCTCTTTTCCGAAAAAGTCCTCGCTGTAGTCAACCCTGCCTTCTGCATCCTTTGGCAGATCATTCAGATCGAGCGTAGTCACCTTGAACATCTCGCCTGCACCCTCGCAGTCACTCGCAGTGATTATAGGAGTGTGCACATATACGAAGTTCTTGTCCTGGAAGAACTTGTGGATGGCATATGCCACCATCGATCTTACCCTGAACACCGCCGAGAATGTGTTGCTCCTCGGTCTGAGATGCGCGATCTCTCTCAGGAACTCCATGCTGTGACGCTTCTTCTGCAGCGGATAGTCCGCATCCGAACCCGCCTCGATCACTATTTCTCTCGCCTTGATCTCGAACGGCTGCTTTGCATCCGGCGTGAGCACGAAAGTACCCGTTACCTTCAGCGCTGCTGCGATCGGTGCCTTTGCTATCTCTTCAAAATTGTCGAGGAACTCAGCTTCGTAAACGACCTGCACCGACTTGAAAAAAGTTCCGTCGTTCAGTTCTATGAATCCGAATTTGTTCGAGCCTCTGTTCGTCCTTACCCAGCCGCGCACGGTTATCTCGCTGTCCGCATGCAGCAGGCTCTCTCTGTACAGGCTTTTTATTTCAACGTCTTTCATCTGTTTTCTCCTATTAGTCAAATAGCTCGTATTATTATCTCACAAAAGTAATGGCATGCCTGATGTCTTATGGCAAGACACCCGGCAGCCATTTTTCATTCAGTATATCCGGCGATGTACTTTCGCACGTCCTGCACTTGTATCAGTCAGTACGGCGCATTCAACGCTAGCAGATCCTTGTTCCTTCAGGAACGATATCGTCAACGAATATCACCTGGCATCCGCATGCATTGTTCGTTCCGGCAAGAAGCATACCCTCGCTCGTTACACCTGTAAGTCTCGCAGGCTGCAGATTTGCAACGACGATAATCTTCTTTCCTTCGAGCTCTTCAGGCTTATAATCGTTCTTGATGCTCGAAACGATTACTCTTTCCTTCAGGCCGTCAAACAGCGTCAGTTTGTAGTTGCTGTGCGCCTTTCTGATCTCCTGGCACTTCACTATCCTGCAGACTCTGAGGTCCATTGCAAAAAACTGGTCAACTGTGATCTCAGGTTCAACGATCGGCTTCACCTCATCCGGCTCGCCGTAAACCTTTTCTTCCTTCTCCGGCTCCTTCTCTGCCTCGAGTGCAGCCTTTTCAAGAGCTTCCTCTTCCTCAGTCTTCGGGAAGCTGAAGTCGAGCAGATGCATGAATCTCTCTCTGTCTATCGCATAGAGGAACAGGTAAAGCCTAGGTCCTCTCTCCTTGCTTATCAGCAGTTTGTAGACGATCTTGAAGAACTGCCCCTGGATCTTCTTCAGATTCTCTATATCTGCACCGTAAACTTCCTTTGGTATGTCATAAAGCTTGGTATTCAGAGAATCCAGAGTATATCCTCCTGCCTTTATGAAATCGTAAAGGATCGCGATCTCTTTCTTCTCGTCATCTGTGAGTGTATTGTAAAGCTCCCAGTCTCTCCAGCCGCGCAGCTTGTTCGCAGTTTCAGGAGCACACTGGTACAGCCAGTACTTGGCCAGCTCCAGTCTCGTGTCGAAATCCTCATACTTATACGGCGTTCCGATCTTTTCAAATACCGTTTCCATCATCGGCACGTTGAAGTCAACGATCGATCCGAGCTGAACCAGCAGGTTCATCGGCACTGTCTTGATCTTTCTGCCTTCTACCAGGCTGTATTCTATGACAGATGCATTGTGCTCGTTCGCCTTGCCCTCGATGTACTCGCTGTACATCTTGTCGAATTCGAAATACTGACGGAGTATACCCTCGTCAAAGCAGAAGTCGAACGCTTTCTTAGGGTCTGTCTTCGAATAGAGCCACAGAATGATCTCCGGCTCATATATCTTCAGCAGTGTCTCCGGCGTCAGATTCAGACCCGACGAACCCGACATCTTGCCTGTCGATCCCTTGATGCCTATGAACTCATAGCCCTGGAACATAGGCGGCTCCCATCCGAAGATCTTCCTGCTGATCACGCTGCTCGTCTCATAGCTTCCGCCAGGACTCGCATGATCCTTGCCGCCCGGCTCAAAGTCAACGCCTTCATATCTCCAGCGCATAGGCCAGTCTATCTTCCATGCGAGCTTGCAGTTGAAGTCTTTTGTAAAGTCAAACGTTCCCTTGTGTCCGCACTCACATTCGTACTCAACTGTAGTGCAGTCGTCGGAAACCGATAATATCTTAGTGGTGTCTCTTCCGCATTCAGGACAGAATATGCTTACAGGGAAATATGCGTCTCTTTCCCCTTCCTGTGCATCCTGTGTACGGAAACTGTCGAGGATATCGAAGATCTCTTTTCTCTTCTTCACAGCCTCGATGATGTCATCCTTGTACTTTCCCGATGTGTACATATCAGTCTGATATCTGTAGTCCATCTCGATGCCGAACTTCTTGATCGATTCCATGAACTCGGCTTCAAAATACTTGGCGTAATTTGCATGTTCTGTATCAAACGGATTAGGCACCGACGTATAAGGAAGTCCTATATACTTTTCGAACTCGTTATCAGGATCCACAGCCTTGACATTAACAGGCACCTTTCTGAACCTGTCATATTCGTCCCAGGAAAACAGAAGGCGCGCCTTCTTTCCTTTTTTCTGCAATGCCCTGGCAACAAACAAACTTGTTGCTATATCTCTGAAATTTCCGATGTGGATAGAGCCTGACGGGCTGATGCCAGCCGCGCACACGTACTCTTCCTTGTCCGGATTCCTTTTAATTATCCTGTCCGCTATTTTTTCCGCCCAATGCAATCAAAACACCTCTTTTCAAAACTTACTCTGTGTACTATGCCTTTATTATATCTACTACTTCATAGTTTATGATTCCGTCAGGAACTTCTATCGCTACCTTGTCACCTTTCTTGTGACCGATCAGCGCATGTCCGACTGATGACTCATTAGAGATCTTTCTTTCAAACGGATCCGCTTCTGTAGCTCCCACTATCGAGAATTCCTCTTCTATTCCAAGATCGAGATCTTTTACAAGAACTTTGAGGCCTACATTCACGACATCGCCCTTTACATCTTCATCCTGAACGATCCTTGCTTTTCTGATCATCGTTTCCAGCTTGTGGATACGTTCTTCGAGCTCAGCCTGTTCGTTCTTGGCAGAATCATACTCTGCATTTTCCGATATATCTCCATAAGAAATCGCTTCTTTTATTCGTTCTGCGACTTCGGCTCTTTTTACGGATACGAGTTCCTCATGTTCGGCAACTATCTTGTCATATCCTTCTTTCGTTAATACAATCTCCTCATTCATGTTCTCTGTCATGTTGGCAAATCTCCTTTCGACCTGTTGTCGTATCAAATTATTATACTGTAAATGCACGTGCTTGTCAATCGCGGCAATGCGCTGAAATCATTGACAATACACAGCTGCAGTGGTATTGTAGAGGTGCTTATAGTAGTATATACAGGAGGTCAGCAATTATGAAAATAAGCGGAGCTATTTTTGACATGGACGGCACACTCCTCGACTCCACTGAAATGTGGAGAGGTGCTGCCGGCAGATATATAACATCACTCAGAAAAACACCCGAACCGGATCTCGGCGAAAAAACAAAAGACATGACTCTTCCCGAACTCTGCAGCTATCTCAAAAGTGAATACGCGATAGCGACGACTGAGGAAAAGATCGCCAAGGGCTTCAACACGATACTGCGCGAGGATTACCTTGCAGACGTCGATATAAAAC
>CAVEWO010000147.1:0-4873 GCA_963619345.1 Bacteroidaceae bacterium | reverse complement strand
TCCCTGTAGACGGAGTGATAGTATCAGGACAGACTTCTGTGAATCAGGCCGTGATGACAGGAGAATCGCTGCCGATAGACAAATCGGAAGGCGACGAGGTGTCATCAGGTACGGTCAATCAGTTCGGTGTATTCGAAATGAGGGCGACGAGAGTCGGCAAGGACAGTTCGATACAGAGGATGATAAGGCTGGTGCAGTCTGCAGATGCGGGCAAGGCAAAGATCGTAGGCATCGCAGACAGATGGGCGACATGGATCGTCGTTATCGCACTGGCGGCAGCTGCAGTGACATGGCTTGTCAGCGGAGAGATCATCAGAGCAGTTACGATCCTCGTGGTGTTCTGCCCGTGTGCACTCGTACTTGCAACGCCTACAGCGATCATGGCTGCGATAGGAAATGCGACGAAGCACGGATTCCTCGTGAGAGAAGGCGACGCACTGGAAAGACTTGCAGCGGTCACTAAAATAACGTTTGACAAGACGGGAACTCTTACATACGGGACACCTGAAGTCACTGCAGTTAAAAGCACAGAACCGGAATACAGCGATGACGGACTTTATGCGCTGTGTGCGGCAGCTGAACAGTTCTCGGAACACCCGCTCGGCAGAGCAGTAGTCAGATGCTACAAGCAGGATCAGGATAAGGAACTCGAGGAAATCGAAGCCTTTTCGATGGTGCCGGGAAGAGGTGTGAGCTGCACAGTTAAAGGCAGCCCTGTACTTGCAGGAAATGAAGAGATGATGGCTGCGGACGGCATAGTGATAGCAGATGCGGTAAAAGCTGCAACAGACGAGCTGCGCGACGGCGGCAGCACTGTTATATATGTTGCATCGGGCGGAAAGCTTGCGGGCTATATCGCGCTGACTGACACTGTCAGAGAAGAGAGCCCTGCGATGATAGAAAAGCTCAGATCGCTGAACGTCCAGCCGGTACTGCTTACGGGTGACCACGAGAATGCGGCGTCATCTATCGCAAGGCAGCTTGGAATAAAAGAAGTGCATTCCGGATGCCTGCCTGAAGACAAGCTGGATAAGATCGCAGATTATCAGAAAAACGGTGAAAAGATCTGCATGATCGGTGACGGAGTCAACGATGCTCCGGCTCTCAAAAAATCGGATGCAGGTATCGCGATGGGAGGCGTAGGCAGCGATATAGCTGTCGATGCCGCCGATATCGTTCTCGTCGATGACGAAGTGAAAGAGCTGCCGCATTTGATCGCATTAGCAAAGCGGATGATGGTGACGATAAAATGCAACCTGAGCTTTTCCATGGCACTCAATTTCGCAGCGATAATACTCGCGATCGCAGGAATACTGAATCCTGTAGTGGGAGCCCTTGTGCACAATGCCGGATCAATAATGGTCATCATAAATTCAGCACTGCTCTTGCGCTGGAAGAAAAAATAAAGTAATCCGTATCAGGCAGGCGTTTCTCGCAATGAGGCGCCTGTTTTTTCATGAAAAGACGCATGCTTTTTCTGTGGGAGAATGCCGTTTTTAAGCGGAGGTATTGCAAAATACAGCGGGAGGGATATAATATAACTATCTTGTGAACCGATATTCACGTCATATTGAAGAAAGGTATCGTAACTTAATATGTACAAGAAACTGGATGAAAAAACTATAGAGAATATCCTGGAAAGCGGGATCGATGTATTCGTGGAGAAAGGTCTTAAAGGTGCCGGTATGAATGAGATCGCGAAGCGGTCAGGCACCAGTGTTGGTGTCATATACAAGTACTTCAGCGATAAAGACAGTTTCTTCCTGAGCTGTGTGAATCACAGCCTGGAACTGCTTGACAAGGTGCTGGAGGAGGCGGCCGGAGGGTCTTCGGACATCAGCGAATACATAAGAAAAATCGTATACGCGCTGATAAAGAATTCGAAGCTGCATGCGAACTACAACGCGATGTACCATGAGATAATGTCAGGCGGCTGTAAGAAATACGCAGAGGATATCGTGGAAAAGATAGAAAAGCGGTCTGCAGACATTTACAAAAACGCCATCAAAAGCGCTCAGAAGAACGGTGTGATCGGGAATGACACGGATCCAGGGGTTCTGGCCTTCTTGTTCGACAACATGCTAATGATGATGCAGTTTTCATACAGCTGCGACTACTACAGGAAACGCATGAAGATATTCTGCGGCAGAGCGGTGGAGAATGACGATGAGATAGCGGAGAGCCTGATCCGGTTCATCGAGGGTGCGCTGCAAGTGCAGCCGGTACAGCCGGTACAGCAGACATAGCCTGCCGGCAGATAATTACAGACAGAAGCATATGATCACAAATAACTGCAGATAACGGAGAAGGAGGAGAAAATGCTTTATGTTATCGCATATGATATAGGCACGACAGGGCTCAAGACCTGCCTGTTTTCCATAGGTGAAACGATAGAGATGATAGCAGGCACATACAGCGACTATGATCTTTACATACTGGAAAACGGCGGTGCCGAACAGGATGCGGACCAGTGGTGGGATGCGATGTGCAGCACCACGAAGGAGATAATGTCGAAGACCGATGTGACCCCGGATATGATAGACGGGATATCGTTCTGCTCGCAGATGCAGGGAATGGTGCTGGTCGACAGAGAAGGCAGCGCGCTGAGACGACCGATGAGCTACATGGATCAGCGGGCCGTGAAAGAAATGAAGGAATGTCAGAGCCACGGCATCAGGATCGCAGGCGTCAACGTCTTCAAGCTGCTGAAGAGTCTGAAGATCACGCATGCGGCATCGACAAGTGTAAAAGACCCGATATGGAAATACAAATGGGTCCAGAAAAACGAACCGGAGATATTTGCAAAAGCGCACAAGTGGCTCGACGTCAAGGAGTATCTGATCGCACGGTGCACGGACAAGTTCGTGATGACTAGAGATTCCGCGTATGCGACGTTCCTGTACGATACGAGAAAAGGGCATGAAGGCTGGAATCAGAGCCTTTGCAGGATGTACGGCGTGGATCCGGAACATCTTCCCGAGATCATAGAGTGCACGGATGTGGCGGGCGGTCTGACGGAAAAAGCGGCATCGGAGCTGGGGCTTGCGCCGGGAACGGCGGTTTACGGCGGAGGCGGCGATGCGACGCTGATCGGCGTAGGTGCCGGCTGCACTCAGACCGGCACGACACATATCTACTCCGGAACATCCGGCTGGGTAGGCACGGTGATCAACAGGCAGAAGGTGGACATCGCCTCGATGATAGCAGGGATCGTAGGCGCGCAGAGCGGTAAGTACAACTACTTCGCAGAGATGGAGACTGCAGGCAAGTGCTTTCAATGGGTCAAGGAGCATCTGGCGCTCGACGAGATAGGCGTGTATATGCAGAAGACCGATGTTGCGGAAAGCCGCGAGTCTCTGTATGAGAGCCTTTATGACTATCTGTCGGATACGGTCGCAAAGGTGCCGCCGGGAGCCGGCGGGGTGATCTTCACGCCATGGCTGCACGGCAACAGATGTCCGTTTGAAGATCCGAACGCGGCGGGGATATTCTTCAATATCAGGATCGAGACAGGAAAGAATGAGATGATAAGAGCAGTGCTCGAGGGCATATGCTATCACCTGAGATGGATGCTCGAGTGCGAGAGCAGGAAAGTGCAGACGTCTGATATGCTGAGGTTCGTCGGCGGCGGCGCGCTTTCGGATGTGACCTGTCAGATGCTCGCAGATATAACTGGCAGAATTGTTGAAACTGTGGAAAATACGAAAGATACAGGATCGATGGGAGCGGCGCTGCTGGTAGCTGTGGGAAGCGGTGTGATCAGCGGTTTTGACGACATAGACAGACTGGTACCTATAAAGGAAAGATTTGTGCCGGATCCTGACGCTAAAAAAGTCTATGACCGCAATTACAGCGTATTCATGCAGCTTTACAGGAACAATAAAAAGAGTTTCAGGATGCTGAATACAGCACATGAATAAAGGAGAGCAACGGAATGGATGAAAAAGAAAAAAGGGCGCTGCTCGTGGCGACCGGAAAAGAACTTCTTCAGGAGGAACTGGTTGCGAGGACGTGGGGCAATATAAGCTGCAGGCTCGACAGCAGCCACTGCCTGATAACACCGAGCGGACTCGATTACATGCAGGCTAGGGAAGACGATATAGTCCTGCTCGATACAGAGACGGAGGAATGGGAAGGAAAGCACAAGCCTTCGGGAGAACGCGGCGTGCATATCGCGGCGTACAACTGCTTCCCTGAAACGCAGTTCGTGATACACACCCATCAGAAATACGCGACAGCGATAGGGCTGACAGGGCTGGAAAATCTTGACATCACAGATGAAGAGCGCGAAAAGCTCGGCGGGATCGGTATCGCTGCATATGGACTTCCCGGCATGAAGAAGCTGACGAATGCGGTAGCGGATGTGCTGAAACAGGGGGTACAGACAGTGTTCATGATACATCACGGCGTGCTGATCTGCGGACGCGACCGCGATGAGGCTATGGAGCGCGCGGTGCTCCTTGAGAATATCTGCAGGAGGAATATCAGAGGTTTTGATGGAAAGGCGCAGAGCGCGGCTGCCGGTACGGCAGTGCAGGTGAAGAACGTGTCCGGGTATTCGGATGTTTTCAGCACTGAGGCGGTAAGTATCTGTGCTGACGCGGGATCACCCGTATACGCGCAGGTGGACGATATGGCGCAGATGATAGGCAGGAAGATACCTGTAGCAGGCACTGCGAGTGAAGCGGAAGAGATGCTGAAGAAGTATCCGGCCGTGCTGATAAGAGGAACAGGCGCAGCAGTCAGAGCCGAAACGGCAGATGATCTGGAGGCGTTGAAGCTGCTGGTCGACAAGTCGTGCCTGTGCGCGGTGCACACGGTGGCGTCAGGCAAAGTCAAAAAGATCGGGGCCGTCGATGTGGCACTGATGAAC
>CAVEWO010000146.1:0-4874 GCA_963619345.1 Bacteroidaceae bacterium | reverse complement strand
CTGATAGCTCGAACTATCCTGGAGCTTTCCGGCACGCCGGAAAGCGTGATGGGGCAGGCACTGCTGTATATATGGATATATTTCGCGGGCATTCCGTTTATGGTAGTATACAATTTCGGGTCGGCGATACTCAGGAGTTTTGGTGATACGAGGCGCCCGATGTACTATCTGATCGTTTCAGGCACTGTAAATGTCGCACTTAATCTGCTGCTGGTGATATGTTTCCATCTGGGAGTCGCAGGAGTTGCGATAGCTACAGTGATCTCGAATATACTGAGCGCTGCGCTTGTGCTGATATGTCTGCATCGCAGAGATGATGAGTTCCAGTTCCGCTTTCGCAGGCTCAGGCTGGAAAAAGACGGATTGTCGAAGGTGCTGATGATAGGCATACCGTCAGGAATACAGGGTGCGATCTTTTCGATTTCAAACGTATTCATACAGAGCGGCATCAATTCTTTTGGAGCAAATGCCATAGCGGGATCTTCGCTGGCGCTGAATTTTGAATACTTCATATACTACATAGCAAACGCATTCGCACAGGCGGCAGTGACCTTTACGAGCCAGAACTTCGGCGCAGGCAAATTGAAACGATGCAGGAAGATATTCAGGCTCTGTATGATCTTCGGCGTAGTGTTCGCGGAACTTCTGGCAGTTATTTTCATGGTGTGGGATGATTTCTTTGTGAGCATTTACACGATAAGCGATGCTGTCGCAGCTTATGGGCTGATCAGAATGCATCATGTATGCTCACTTGAAGGGCTGACGGCAACTTATGAAGTCGAGAGCGCTGCGCTCAGAGGCATGGGCAAGTCAGTGGAGCCTTCCGTAGTGACGATCCTGGGAACGGTGGTATTCCGCATTATCTGGATGGGAACGGCGTTCAGATGGGTGCCTGCTTACGAAATGCTGATGGATGTGTATGTTGCTTCATGGATCTTTACGGGCGGAGTGATATTCTTCATATACATTTATCACATGAAAAAGGCGGAGAAGCGTTATCAGCTTCAGGAGAATGAGAGGTAAAACATGGTTTTATATTTTACAGGTACAGGCAACAGCCATTATATTGCGCAGCGTATCGCAAAGGCGTTGGGGGACGAGCTGTTCAGCATCAATGATCGTATAAAGGCGGGCAGCGGAGAGCCAGTCAACACGGGAAGCCAGGTCGTGATAGCTGCTCCGACGTATGCATGGCGGCTGCCCGTGATAGTTTCGGAATGGATCGCGGAGACTGAATTTATCGGAGCAGAAAAAATATGGTTTGTGATGGACTGCGGAGCACAGATCGGCAATGCGGCAAAATACAACAGTGCTTTGAGCACCAGGAAAAAGCTGCACTATATGGGAACAGCGCAGATCATCATGCCTGAAAACTATATAGCGATGTTTCCTGTACCGGACAGTGAGGAAGCTGCTCAGACCATCGCAAATGCAGAACCTGACATAGATGACGTGATCGCCAGGATATCTGCATCGCAGGAATTTGCAAAACCTCGCAATAATTTTATCGATCGCATGATGAGCGGACCTGTGAACCGGATGTTTTATCCATTCTGTGTAAAGGCGCGCGCTTTTGCAGCGGGAGACGGATGCATAAGCTGCGGGAAGTGTGTGGAGCTATGTCCGCTGAACAATGTCAGCCTGAAAGACGGCAGGCCTGTCTGGGGAAAAGAGTGTACGCACTGCATGGCATGCATCGCATACTGTCCGACGGAATGCATCGAATACGGGAAAAAGAGCATTGGGAAACCGCGCTATCATTTTGAAGAAAGATGGAGCTGATTGATTTGAGCACAGAATGAAGGTATAATGAAAGAAGATATTCAGACTGATGGCGTCACGGCGCCCGGAAGTTTTACAGAATCATAAACAGCTGCATGTCAGCTGCGCGAAGGAGAGAAAATCATGAACGAGACAAGAGTAAAAGTAATGCCTGTGACAGATCTGCTTGAGTACAAGATACGATCAGGGCAGATATCGAATGAAGGCGGGCACAAGATCTTTGGCATCGCGCTGAAGAATCCGGATCTAGTGGATGCGATCATGAACATACTGGATCTTGATCTGCCGGAAGCAGATACGATCGCAAAGGTAGAGAGACTGGTGTAGAGAGGATATAATAATGTGAAGTATGATCACAAAGCAATGTAATATACCGCTCGGCAAGGTATCGTCCTATGCCGGAGCGGTATTCTGCATTTTTGCATAAAATCTTAGCTTTGGGATATCTTGACAAAAAAAGAAATACATTTTAAAATAGTTAGTAAGCTAATTATTGTCCGTGCAAGGCGGATCTTATAAAAAAAGAAAGAGGTATTATGAAGAAAGAAGAAAATCAAATAAACACTGACGTTACAGCAGGCCGGAGAAGCAGCAACATCGTCGTAAGATGCATCATATATTTTTTCGGGCTTCTGATCATGACGCTCGGAATAGCGGTTTCGGTCAAGTCGGATCTGGGAGTATCGCCGGTAAGCTCTATACCGTATACAATGACGTGTGTATGGGGCATCGAGATGGGAAAGGCAACAATAGTTTTTCATGCGGCGCTGGTGCTGATACAAGTGATATTGCTGAGACGAAAGTTCCAGCTCAAGAATCTGCTGCAGATACCTGTGGGTGTACTGTTCGGATACATGACGACGTTTTCAAATCATCTGATGACGTTCCTGCCTGATCTGGACAACATATACATAAGACTGGCGATGGTCGTTATAAGTACAGTTCTTGTGGCTATCGGACTCTTCTTCTATGTTCCGGCTGATATCATACCACTTGCGGGAGAAGGTGTAATGCTGGCGATATCAAAGGTTGCAGACAAAGCTTTCTCGACTGTCAAGATCGCATTTGACATAACCATGGTGGTGATATCGCTGATAACATGCCTGATACTGATACATTCGCTGGGAAGCGTGGGAATAGGTACTGTGGTCGCTGCAGTGATGGTGGGGATGGTGCTGAAGCTGATAACGAAGCTGTTCGGTGAAGCAAGAGACAGACGATTCCGTATCGGCAGATATGGCAAAGCTGCTTCAGTGTCAGATGGTGCAAAGGCTGCAAGTCCGCTGATGGAGATAATGAAGACGGATGTCTATGCTATAGATATGGACGCAGAGCTTTTCGATGTGCTCAGGCTCATCACTGAGAAAGGAGTGAGTGGTGTCCCTGTCATAAATGGTGACGGCAAGCCTGTGGGATTCATCTCGGACGGAGATATAATCCGATTCCTGGCATCTGAGCATCCGCTCGTTGTAAATCCGTCATCGTTCATCGAGATAGATTTCGACAGTAAACTCAGAGCATTGATGAAGCGAAAGGTAAAGGAGATCGCGAAAAAACGAGTCATCACGGTCGATTCTGATGACAGTCTCAGTGACATCTGCGGTGTTATGGTCGAAAACCACATCAAAAAAGCGCCTGTGATGTCAGACGGAAAGATGGTCGGGATTATTAATGTGAGCAACATCACGAAGTACGCTTTTAATATGATGGAAGAAGAGATCGCATAACAGACCTGATCATAATGAGGCATATCGTGTAAAGGACGGGATATTTAAAGAGCCTGAAGGTTTGATTTTTCCCTAAAAATATATTATTATAGATATGATCTGAAAACGGGAAATATCAGATGAAGAGAGGGATAAACATGGATGTCGATATGAAAGAAAAATTTATGGAACTGCTGTCAGGCAGCGGTGTCACTGCAGAGATGGGAGTGACTCCGGTAAAGTTCACATATGTGCTCAACTGCACCAGAGGCGATGGTGTGATGGATTTCTGGTTCCTGGAGACTGACGGAGATGTAGACACGCAAGTACCTAATTTCGTGAAGTGGAATATAGAAGACTACATATTTGCGTGCGTCAAAGATGAAGATTACGAAAACGGAAAATATATGATCGGAAAGACACATGATCTGGAAGGCTACGGAACGCCTGAAGGTGTGCATGCAGATGAAGCACTTATGACGATGAGTTTTGCAGAACTTGCAGATGCTCTGAAATAGTGCAGGATCCGGATTACAGACGGTCCATAAATGCCGGCACGAGGCTGGTGTTTATGGGCTTTTTTGTGGAAAGCATGTTGCGTCTATGGTAAAATCAAAATAAAAACTACAGGGAGAAAATACATGTTATCAGGTAAACAGAGAAGTTATCTCAAGAAAATGGCTCATGAGCTGGATCCTACGGTATACATCGGAAAATCCGGCCTTACGGAGAATATAAAGAAGGAAATGCTGACGGGTTTTGAAGCCAGAGAGCTCGTAAAGGTAAAGATACAGGAAGGCTGCACGCTCGAACCCAAAGAAGTGGCCAATCAGCTGGCAGATGAGCTTGACGCTGAGTTCGTACAGGCGATCGGAAGAAAGTTCGTGCTTTACAGAGAATCAAAGGATCATAAGAAGATAGAACTGCCGCGCGCATAGCGATGCGCGGCCTGAACAGTTTTGAAAACGGCGGCGGATCAAAAGCGACAGAAGAAAAGGAGCGGGATAAAATGAAATACAGACTTGCGGTCTTCGATCTGGACGGGACTATACTTGATACGCTGGAGGATCTTGCAGACAGTACCAATCATGCGCTTTCAGTGAACGGACTTCCCGAGAGGAGTATCGATGAAGTGAGGCAGTTTGTCGGCAACGGGATACGCAATCTCATTGAAAGAGCAGTGCCGGAGGGCACCGGCGCTGAACTAACAGACAGGGTTTTCAGCGAGTTCAGGGAATATTATGCGGTACACTGCTTCGACAAGACAAAACCGTATGAAGGAATACTGGAATGCATGGGAAATATACGCAGAGACGGCATGCAGATAGCAGTCGTTTCGAATAAAGCGGACTTTGCGGTACAGGAGCTGTGTGAGCAGTTTTTTGC
>CAVEWO010000145.1:0-4876 GCA_963619345.1 Bacteroidaceae bacterium | reverse complement strand
GATGTATGCCGAACGCGACTACAGCCTTTCCATCGGCTGTCTCTGCCGAGCGGAACGAGAACAGCGGGAAGCTGTCGAAGCTGTACGCCTCTTTTCTCACCGTTTCCTCCAGCTCTGCCCTGACATCATCGATACCCGCATCCTTTTTCACATGCGGCATCTCGTACTCGAACGGCGCCTCGTATCTAAGATATGGCTTGTAGTTTTCCTCGAAGATCCTGGTCCGCAGCTCCGGATTGCTGCTTATCAGCCTGTTCACCGCAACACTCATTCGCCCGTGATCGAAGCTGCCGCCGTCGATAGTGAAGCTTCCCGCCAGCATGAATATCTCCGAAGAATGCTGCATCTGCGCAGCCTTTGCCTGGAACCAGATGCCCTTCTGTATCAGTGAAAGATCCATCCTGTCACTGACCTCGTTGTGTCTCGCCTCGATGACGACCCCTTCAGCCTCGCCTATATGTTCAGCGAGCTTTTCCACGGTCGGAAACCTGAATATATCAGTGAGCTGCACGTTCGGATCGACTTTCTCAGTAATCTCGTGGAGCAGCTTTATAGCCTTGAGCGAATCTCCGCCGGCTCTGAAGAAGTTGTCGCCTGCTGTTATATCTGAACGATTCAGATTCTCTCTGTATATTTCCATCAGTGCCGATTCGATGCGGTTCAGCGGTCTGCCCGGTGCAGCCTTTTCCGCCATCAGCACCTCGGTATCTATCTGCGAGATCAGCTTCTTCCTGTCGATCTTACTGTTCGATGTGACCGGCATCTCGCTCACCTGCGTGTAGACTGCAGGCAGCATGTATTCAGGCAGCTGCTTTTCCAGCTCGCCTCTGAGCACTTTCTCGTCAAATCCCTCGCCTGCCGTATAGAACAGTGCGATCATGCCTGCATCTTCGGAATACACCGCTGCAGCCGATCTCACATGACCGGCCCGCAGACAGCACATCTCTATCTCGCCGAGTTCGATACGCTTGCCATTTATCTTGATCTGATCGTCGTTCCTGCCAAGTATGTCTATTTCTCCGTTCGCAAGGTATTTGCCGAGGTCGCCCGTATTGTACATCAGATTGCCAGTGTACGGATTCGTTATAAACACCTGCTTCGTCTTTTCCTCTTCCTTCAGGTATCCTCTGCTGACGTTGATGCCCTCTGTGTACATAACTCCCTGTACGCCGCATGGACAAAGCTGCAGATCGTTGTTCAGCACAAAGTACTTCACGTTGTCGATGCCTCTGCCCTGCGGGATCCTGTCTCTCTTCTGATCCTCCTCCTGATATTTGTGGCATATCGACCATATAGTCGCCTCGGTAGGTCCGCCTACATTATATATGTCTATTTCCGGATTCAGTTTCCTGAGTCTCTCCGGTATGCTCTTTTTCAGCTTTTCGCCGCCCATAAGGATGGCTCTTAGCGATGTGATGTCGGCATTGCCGGAATAATCCGCCGCCGTCAGCATCATCTCGGTGATAGCCGGAACTGAATTCCACAGAGTCACCTTATGGTCCCTGATTATCCTGAGCCAGTTATCCGGATCCTTTGTCTTGTCCTTGTCCGGCAGCACTAGCGCTGCGCCCTCTGTCAGTATGCCGAATATATCGTAAATCGACATGTCGTGGCACAGGTTCGTTAGCGATATCATCCTGTCTGTCTCTGTCAGATCCAGCAGCTTCTTGGTAAAAGCCATGCAGTTTATCAGTCCCGCCTGATGGAGCATAACGCCCTTCGGCATTCCAGTCGAGCCTGATGTGTAAATGATCCCGTAAAGGTCGTCCAGGCTGTACTCAGGTCTCACGAATTCTTTTTCGTCAGGCGTCTCCCCCGGTGCAATTTTGCCTGTATCCACTGCGATGCACGTATCCTTTATCTCAGGATATGTCTCAAGCATCTCGCTGTCAGTCAGTATCACAGCCGCCTCGGTCTGCTCGAAGCAGTACGCGATCCTTGACGACGTGTTCTGCGTATCGAGAGGCACGTATGCCGCTCCGCAGAACACCGTTCCTAACACGGATGCGATCTGATCGAAGCACTTGTCCATCAGGATCACCACTCTGCTGCCCTGTTCGAGACCGAGTTCCTGCAGCTTCGCTGCGATCTCGTACGATCTGCTGAGCAGCTCACTATAAGTGTATTCTCTGCCGCCCGATATCACTGCGGCATTTTCTCCATGTGTAGCAAAGCTGTCGAGCAGCATCTCCGCCAGCGGTCTGTACTCCACTTCCGTCACAGGTCCTGCAGCCGAATCAAGGTCGACAGGGAAAGCGCCGACCGGTTCGATCGCCGTGTTTCCCCATGCGTCATCATAGAGTGCCAGTCTGCGTATCTCGGATACGAGCGTGTCTATCATGGCATTCACCGTGTGATCCTCGAAAAGATCAGCCACATAGTCCCAGCTGAACTGTATACTGCCGCCGCTTTTCAGCACGATGGCGTCTATCCACACCTGACTCGTGTGAGTCTGGAAAAATACCTTCTTCACGTATTCGCAGCTGTGCTCCGGCACATCCACAAGGCTCGTGAATACCACAGGTGTAGCGTTTCCCAGCGTTCCTCTCTGTTTTGACATCTCGCGGATCACATCCATGCCGCTGAACAGGCTGCTGCCGATCAGCTGTTCCATGTGCTCCTGGTTCCTGTGCGCCTCCTGCCCGAATCCGAGCGTATGGTCGTACTTCATGTCGAATATGATGAAGTCCGTGCAGATACCAAATGTGTCCTCGAAATCCGCCTGCTCGAAGAACCGCTTTATCATCGGGATGTTTATCACGAAGCGGTTCTGTCTGCTCCACCTCGCGAGCACCCTGCCGAACACCGTCATCATAGCGTTCGACGTCGTGATGCCGCGCGCTTTGCACTTCTTCTCGAACGCATTCCACTCGTCCATGCCCATGTATCTGTCGAGGTTCTTTATGGACGGATCGCAGATGTTGTCTGCCGCCTTTTTCAGCGGAAGCTCCGGCACTCCCGGAAGCTCCGGCAGTCTTTCCATCCAGAAAGCCCTGGCCTTTTCATAGTCCTCGCCCGTCTTAAGGCTGTTCACGAAGTTCACATAATCCCTGAACAAGTACTTCTCCTCCGCAAGCTGCTGCGTTTCGTCTTTCCAAAGCGCATCGAAATCGCGTAGCAGTATGTCCTGACTCCAGCCATCTGCCACGAAGCCGTCAAGGTACAGTCCGACTCTGGCACTGCTGTCTCCGGTCAGCACCACCGTGACTCTCGCCAGCGGGCTGTCCGTATAATCTATATTTATGCTGTTGATCTCTCTTCTCGCAGCCACGATCGCACGCTGCTTTCCTTCTTCATCGAGCTGCGAAGCATCTGCGAACGTTATCATGTCTTCCGTTATGATCTGCTGCGGCACGATCCTCTGTGTCCCCTCATCGGAAACTCTGAGTCTGAGCGCATCGTGAACTTCGGTGATCCTGTTGAGCACTCTCACGAATTTCGCCTTGTCAAATTCCTTTATGTCTGCTTCTATGTAAAGGTGCGTAGGCGTCGTGCCGAGGTGCATGTTGTCCATACGTCCGAAGTAGTATGCCTGCTGCATGCCTGTGAGCGGGAAGTCGTCAAATCTGTGTTCTCTGTCGCTTGCAAAACTGCACGTGTCTGCCGGCTCCACTTCTGCTCTTATCATCGCGAGCAGGTCGCCGAAGCTGTTTTTTTTCTGGAAGTCTATGAATGATATGTTCACCCCGAATTCTTCTTTTATCTTCTTCAGCATCACAAGGCTCATTATCGAGTGTCCGCCGAGGCCGTTGAATGTCTCGTCATCTCCGAAATCAGGTTCCACGTCGAGCACTTCCGCCCAGATGCCTCTGACCTTGCTTTCGATACTGCCTGCAGGCGTGCCGCCGCCTCTTTCCTTGCCGAGCATAGCCTCCAGCGCTCTCCTGTCGATCTTGTGATTCGCAGTCACCGGTATCTCGCTGACACTGATCCACTTGCCCGGCACCATGTACTCAGGCAGGAATTCCAGGCTGTATGATCTCAGGCGGTCTCTGCCGATCTCTCTGCCGTCCGCAGGCACGTAAAAGCACGCGATGTATCCGCCGGTCTCCCTCTTGTGATAAATCACCGCGCAGTCCGAGATCTCCGGCATTTCCATCAGATGATGTCTTATCTCGTCGAGCTCGATCCTGAAACCTCTGTGCTTGATCTGAAAATCCTTTCGTCCCGAGCACAGGATATATCCTTCCTCAGTCCACATGCCGACGTCTCCCGTCTTGTACATGATCCTGTCCGGATCGAGCACTGACGGAACGAATGCCTTCGCCTGCTGCTCCGGCTCGTTGAGATATCCCTTCGCCAGATGCACGCCTGTCACGCAGATCTCGCCTTCCTCGCCGATGTCCGCGATCGTGCCGTCTTCCCTGAGGATCAGCACCTTAGTGTTGTATATCGGTCTTCCGATCGGTATGTCATCGTATTCGCCGTCAAGCTTTATGATCGTCGAATACACGGACGCTTCGCTCGGACCGTATGCATTGAATATCTGATATGATTTCTTTCTGTATTTGAGCATCTTCTCCCCGCCTGCGATCAGCGTGTGCAGCACGGGGTTCTCCAGATCGATGAAATGGTGATACAGCGTAGTCGGCAGCTCCTGTATGGTTATGCCGTTTTCGATCATGTATCCGTTCAGCGTAAAGATGTCCGCTTTCATCTCATCCGGGATGAAATGTATCGCCGCACCTGCCATCATGAACGGGAACATGTCTATGATCGAAGCGTCGAAGCTGCAGTTGTGCACGGCGCATGTGCTGTCCTCCGGAGTTATGTCAAAGTACAGTCTGCAGCACCAGCACAGATTGCGCAGGCCCAGATCAGGTGAAAGCACGCCTTTCGGCTTTCCGTTAGAGCCGGACGTATGGATTATGTAGGC
>CAVEWO010000144.1:0-4895 GCA_963619345.1 Bacteroidaceae bacterium | reverse complement strand
TTGAAATCATGCGGCTCAGAAATATTTACCATTTATTTAACTGTCGAAAACCCGGATGAATTTTGCAGGCATGTATGACCCGCTTTTCGAGAGAACTGTCTGAAAATTTTTTCCTGTTGACACGTGCTCTATGGTATGATATAAACATAAGGATGTTAAATTGTAAGTTGATTTTGGAGAACGCGATGAGAGAAGATTACGGAAGATTCATTAGAGTTGCAGATCTTGATAACATAGCTGTGAAACACCTCGTTTCTGCTGGTATTGATGTTTCGCTTTTTGCAGATCGTTATATTTTACCCGGTCTTACAGATGTACATGTGCATTTGAGAGAGCCGGGTTTTTTATATAAAGAAACGATGGCGAGCGGCACGATGTCAGCTGCGGCCGGAGGATTCACAGACATATTTTCGATGCCGAACCTGGATCCGTGTCCGGACAGCATGGAAAACCTCAGGGTGCAGCTTGCCATAATAGCAAAGGATGCGAAGGTCAATGTTTTCCCGTACGGAGCGATCTCGAAGGGAGAGCTCGGAAACGAGCCTGCTGACATGGAGGCAATGGCAGAGCACGTGATCGGATTTACCGACGACGGCAGAGGCGTTGCATCGGAAAGCATGATGCGCGACGCGATGAAGCGCGCGAAGAAGCTCGGGAAACTGATCGTGGCGCACTGCGAAGACGAGACCTTTCCGAAAGAAAGCTCCGAAAGTGAATGGAAACAGCTGGAGCGTGACATAGAACTCGTCAGAGAGACAGGATGCGGATATCACATGTGCCATGTTTCCACGAAGGAATCCGTCGAACTTGTCAGGAAGGCGAAAGCCGAGGGGCTCGACATCACATGCGAGACTGCGCCTCACTACCTGACGATCTCACGCGATGAAATAGAAGATAGCGGCCGGTTCAAGATGAATCCGCCGATAAAGGGCGCCGAAGATAGAGCTGCGCTGATAGAAGCGATAAAGGACGGTACAATCGACATGATAGCGACAGACCATGCTCCGCACAGCCTCGAGGAAAAAAGCAGAGGTTTCGCAGGCAGCGCATTCGGGATCGTCGGCATGGAAACTGCATTCCCGGTGATGTACACTGAGCTCGTCGAAAAAGGCGTGATCACGCTGGACAGACTCATAGATCTGATGTACACGGAGCCGAGAAAGCGTTTCGGCATGAGCACATGCAGCATCGAAGAGGAGCTGCACAAGGAGAAGCCGACGTTCGCGATCTGGGATCTCGACGAAACCTACAAAGTCGATCCCGAAAAGTTCATGACGATGGGAAGAAGCTGCCCGTTCGACGGATGGGATGTAAAGGGCAGGTGTCTGATGACTGTTGTTGACGGCAGCGTAGTATGGCAGCACAGTTAGTACGGCGCCATGAATGATATGTATGATATAAATGAGACGATGTTGAATAACAGACATTCGATATGGAGAAACAGCAATGAAAAAATCGGATTTCACAATACTTTCAAATAGAAAAATAGCAGACAGGACATATGAAATGAAGCTTTCAGCACCGGAAGGTACCGGTGTCGCGAACGCCGGCCAGTTCGTCAACATCAGGATAGACGGGTTCTTCCTGAGACGACCGATCTCGATATGCGACTGGACTGACGGAGAGCTCGCTATAATATACAAGACCGTTGGAAACGGCACGGAAGCGATGAGCATGATGCCCGCAGGCAAAACGCTGGACGTGCTCTGTCCTCTGGGAAACGGCTACGATATAAGCGAGGAGCGCGGCATCGGAGACAGACCGCTGCTCGTCGGCGGAGGCGCAGGAGTGCCGCCGATGTACGGACTGTGCAGACTTCTGCTCGCACGGGGCAAAAATCCGATCGTAGTGCTCGGCTTCAACACAGCAGACGAGAGCTTTTACATAGAGGAATTCAGAAAGCTCGGCGCTGAGGTGATCGTTTCTACAGCCGATGGCAGTCTGGGAGTAAAAGGCTTCGTTACAGATGTGATGAAGACTCTCGACTATAGTTATATATTCTCGTGCGGACCGCTGCCGATGCTCAGAGCGATAGACGAGACAGTGCCTGCAGAGATCGGCGGACAGTTCAGCTTCGAGGAGCGCATGGGCTGCGGCTTCGGAGCATGCATGGGCTGCTCATGCAAGACTAAGTACGGAAATAAAAGGATATGCAAGGAAGGACCGGTGCTGGAAAGAGGTGAGATAATATGGTAAATACAAAAGTCGATCTGTGCGGCATCACACTAGACAACCCGGTGATGGCAGCCAGCGGTACATTTGGATACGGGTATGAATTCGCCGAGCTGTTCGATATAAACATGCTGGGAACATTCTCTTTCAAGGGCACCACGCTGGAACCGAGATTCGGGAACCCGACTCCGAGGATAGCCGAATGCAGAGAAGGGCTGATAAACTCGATTGGCCTGCAGAATCCCGGCGTAGATAAGGTGATAGAGGAAGAACTGCCGAAACTGAGCAGGTGTTTACATAAAAAAGTTATGGCAAACGTAGGCGGATTTTCCGTCGAAGAGTACGTCGAGGTGTGCAGACGCCTGGACGCGTGCGATCAGGTGGGATGGCTGGAAGTCAACGTTTCCTGCCCGAACGTCCACGGGGGCGGCATCGCGTTCGGCACTGACCCTGACGCTGCGGCACAGGTGGTGAGAGCAGTGAAAGACGCGGTCAGAAAGCCTGTGATCGTGAAGCTTTCGCCTAACGTCACGGATATAGTTTCTATCGCGAAAGCCTGCGAGAACGCCGGTGCAGACGGCATCTCGCTGATAAACACGATGCTGGGTATGAGGATAGATCTCAGGACGAAAAAGCCGGTAGTGGCTAATATAATGGGCGGTTTTTCAGGGCCGGCAGTGTTCCCGGTGGCCCTGAGAATGGTATATCAGGTGTATGAGGCGGTGGATGTGCCGATCATCGGCATCGGCGGCATCTCGACAGCTTCAGATGTGATAGAAATGATGCTGGCAGGAGCGACAGCAGTGCAGATCGGAGCAGCCAATCTGACCGATCCGTACGTGTGCAGAGACATAGTGCTGCAGCTGCCGGAGACGATGAAAAAATACGGTATAAGTGATCTTAGAGAGATAACAGGAGGTGCACATTAATGGGAAAAGACGTAATAATCGCATGTGATTTCAGCAGCAGTGAGGAAACGCTGCGCTTTCTCGACAGGCTGGGCGAAAAGAGACCATATGTAAAAATCGGTATGGAGCTTTTTTATGCGGAAGGTCCTGATATTGTAAAGATCCTGAAGATGAGAGGGCACAAGGTGTTCCTCGATCTGAAGCTTCACGACATCCCTAACACGGTCAGAAAATCGATGAGCGTGCTCGCAGGACTCGGAGTGGACATGTGCAATGTGCATGCTGCCGGAACGATAGACATGATGAAAGCGGCGATCGAGGGGCTCAGCTCGGGAGGCGGAGAGCGTCCGCTGCTTATAGCTGTCACTCAGCTGACTTCCACGACCGAGGAAAGGATGCAGCGCGATCTGCTGATAGACAGAAGTCTGGAGCAGGTGGTCGCTCACTATGCGTCTAATGCAAAGGCTGCAGGTCTCGACGGAGTCGTATGTTCTCCGCTCGAATCGCCTAAGGTGCACGGCATGTGCGGCGGCAGCTTTCTGACGGTTACTCCGGGAGTGCGCTTTGCAGACGATGATAAGGGTGATCAGGCCAGAGTCACCACACCTGCAAAGGCAAAGGAGCTAGGCTCTGACTACATTGTAGTCGGCAGGAGCATCACGGCATCTGACGATCCTCTCGCAGCATACGAAAGATGTATCGAAGAATTCGTCGGCTGACAAAGCCCGGCTGCGGAGCACCCGCGGGAGAAGCACATAAGAAACATCAGGATGATCATATGAAAAACAGCCGGCACAGCCAGAGCGCTGAGACTTTACATAAAACGGAGGTAAAAAATGAAGAGAGAAATAGCAAAAGGACTGCTTGATATAGAAGCGGTTTTCCTGAACCCGCAGAAGCCTTTTACATGGGCGAGCGGCATAAAGAGCCCGATATACTGCGACAACAGACTGATACTTACTGCACCTGAGATCAGAAACACAGTCGAACAGTCGATAGCAGAAACTGTAAAAGAAAATTATCCTGAGGCCGAGGTGCTGATGGGAACGAGTACTGCAGGAATCGCGCATGCGGCGATCGCAGCTCACATCATGGGGATACCTATGGGATACGTGCGTTCGGGTGCGAAGGATCACGGCAGAAACAACCGCATCGAAGGCCGTCTTGAAAAAGGCCAGAAGGTCGTAGTCATAGAGGATCTGATCTCTACCGGCGGCAGCGTGATAGATGTAGTTGAAGCTTTGCGCGAGGCAGGCGCTGAAGTACTCGGTATAGTGAGCATTTTTACATACGGAATGAAAAAAGGGCTCGAAAGACTGGCGGCGGCTGACGTGAAAAATATAAGCCTGACGGACTTCGATACGATCTCGCAGGTCGCAGTTGAGACAGGCTACATCAGGGAAAGCGACCTTGTCAAACTCAAGGCTTTCAGGGATGATCCGCAGGACGAAAGCTGGATTGAAAAATAGTCAGACAGAGCGACAACATGCTTCAGATATATAAAAGACATCAAAACATGATCAAAAGGAGGTACAAATGAAACATTTGATCGACATCATGCAGCTCGGAACAGAAGAAATCGATGAGATGATCAGCACTGCAAAGGACATAATCGCTCATCCTGAAAAGTACGCTGAAAAATGCCATGGCAAGAAGCTGGCAACGCTGTTTTTTGAGCCGTCGACCAGAACAAGACTCAGCTTTGAAGCTGCTATGTACGAGCTGGGAGGAAACGTGCTGGGATTCTCGGAAGCTCAGAGTTCTTCTGCAGCAAAGGGCGAAAGCGTGGCTGACACGATAAGGACAGTAGGCGCA
>CAVEWO010000143.1:0-4929 GCA_963619345.1 Bacteroidaceae bacterium | reverse complement strand
ATCGTGTAGTTCAGGATCCCCTTGTGACGCCCCAGCACATTTCCCTGCGCATCCACGAAATTCCCCTCCGGAGTCTCGTATCCGCGGCGCATCAGGAAATCCTTGTAGTTGTCGTCCGCCTCTATAAAACAGATCTCCTGGCTGTCCTTCGCCTCAGCGTTTTTCATATCGTTTTTCCTCGCGATATCGCGGATCTTTTCCTTGTCCTCGGCATCGTTGAGCGGCAGCAGCAGCCTGGACACGACCTCCTGCCCCAGCCTGTAAAGCATGTACGACTGGTCCTTCGCCTCGTTTGCGGCACGTCTTATGAACCACGTGTCAGTAGCTTCATCGTGATATGTGCCGGCATAATGTCCGGTCGCTATGTACTGCGCACCCTCCTGATCCGCAGTCTCAAGCAGCACCCTGAACTTTACATCAGGATTACAGACGATGCACGGATTAGGCGTCCTGCCGCACGAATACTCGCTGCAGAAATTGCCGATCACCTTTTCGCGGAACTCATCGCTGAGATCCCTGTAGATGAACTTTATGCCGAGCTGCTCCGCAGCAGTCTCAGCCTTCACTCTGCCTTCCTCCGACTTGGCACTGCCGCCGAACACATCGAAGTACAGACCTGTGACCTCATACCCCTTCTCCTTTAAAATCAAAGCGGCGGCAGTGCTGTCCACACCGCCGCTCAGACCTAATACCACTTTATTCTTCTTCATCGATGTCATGATGATGATCCTCTTCCTCATTAGGGTCGAATCCCTCGAGTCCCTTGTAAGTCTTGCCATTCTTCATCGCATAATCGTAGATCGCAGCCTTTATAGCATGCTCCGCGAGGACCGAACAGTGCAGCTTTACAGCAGGAAGACCTCCGAGCTCCTCGACGATCTTCTGATTTGAAAGCTCCAGCGCCTCTTCAACGCTCTTGCCGATTATCATGTCGGTAGCCATGCTCGATGATGCGATAGCACTGCCGCATCCGAAAGTCTTGAACTTCGCATCGGTTATAATATCGTTTTCATCTACAGTGATCGACATCTGCATCATGTCTCCGCAGACCGGGCTGCCGTAAGTGCCTATGCCGTCAGCATTTTCGATTTCTCCTACATTGTGCGGATTCAGGAAATGATCCATTACTTTATCGTTATACAGTGCCATGTTTCTACCATCCTTCCTGTCCCGTTACCGGGGATAATTCTCTGAGTCGTGCTACGACTTTTACCAGTGTTTCAACAACATAATCTATATCTTCCTTCGTCGTGAAATCGCCTACTGTGAATCTCACGGTGCCGTTCATCTTCGTTATCGATATCCCTATCGCCTCGAGCACATGTGAAGGAACGAGCGATTTTGACGAGCATGCCGACCCTGTTGAAATGCTGATCCCGAATGCGTCCAGCATCAGCAGTATCGATTCACCCTCTATATAGTCGAACGATACGTTCAGATTGCCCGGATGTCTCTTCTCGCGCGAACCGTTCAGCGTCACGCCTGAGATGTTCGCCTCTATCTGCTCCCAGAAATAGTTCCTGAGTTTCGTGCTGTGCTCGATGTGCTGCTCCAGGTTCGCTGCCGCAAGCTCCGCAGCCTTTCCGAATCCCGCGATGCCCGCCAGATTCTCGGTACCTGCTCTTCGCTTAGTCTCCTGGGCTCCGCCGTGCATGAAGTTCGTTATCCTCACGCCCTTTCTCATGTAAAGCGCACCCACGCCCTTCGGTCCGTATATTTTGTGCGCCGACATCGAGAGGAAGTCGACTCCCAGGTCTTTCACGTCGATCGGCACATTGCCAAGACCCTGTACGGCATCCGTATGGAAAAGCACGCCGTGCGCCTTTGCAGCTGCCGCAAGCTCCTTAATCGGTTCGATAGTGCCGATCTCGTTATTTACCATCATTATGCTCACGAGAATCGTGTCTTTTCTGATAGCTTTTTCGAGTGCTTCAGGCGATACGAAACCGTCGCTGTCAACGTCGAGATAAGTTATTTCGAAGCCCAGCTTTTCGAGATATTCGCACGTGTGCATTATCGCATGGTGTTCTATCCTGCTGGTAATTATATGTTTTCCCTTGTTTTTGAATGCGTTCGCAGCCCCTTCGAGGACCCAGTTGTCGGATTCCGTACCGCATGAAGTGAAGAAGATTTCCTTAGGTTCCGCATTGATAAGCCCTGCGACCCTTGCTCTCGCTTCATCGAGTCCAGCCTTTGCATCCAGACCTACCGAATAGAGACTGGACGGGTTGCCGTATCGTTCCGTGAAGAACGGCAGCATCTCCCTGACTACCTCTTCTTTAACAGGTGTTGTTGCCGAATAATCAAGATATACCTGTTTCATGATAAAACTCCTTTATATAAAAATTTATGTACGTTTTTTTCTGGGACTATATTATACCAATTTAATGAAGTTTGCAATACGTTTCGGGCATAAAATAAAATTTTTCCTATGAATTTAGTAGGTAATCGTCATTCCCCCTGTATTTCAAAGGATATGAGCCTGTAATCGCCGTCGCTGACGTCAACTGCTGCGAGGTATTTTCGCGTGATGTTTTCGACACCATCCATGCCCGCTACCGTCCAGTCTATCTTTATGCAAAACGTCATGCGGTCGTAGATCCGGCTCTTTTTCTCGATGCTGACTATATCCATTTTTCTGATGCGCTCAAGGTCTGTGTTCTCGTATTCTCTTAGTGCACTGATGTCTTTTGTGTAAAGCCTGCCCTTTTCGATCTGCCGGAGCTGTTTTTCGCCTTCGTCGTACGTTATCTCTCCGAACAGCACGCTTTCCATCACTGCGCTGCGCTTTTCCAGCAGCTTTTTCACCACCCTCGTATCATGTGTATCGGCAGCTCCCGTCAGGGCCAGTCCAAGTATGCAGACTGCTGCCGCCATAAGGATCCATTTAAGATATCTCTTTTCCATATTCCCCTGCTTTCCCCCTGCCCGCACGCGGGACTTTGCTGCTTTAATGATAAAATAAAAACAGCGAGAAACGTGATGCTTCCCGCTGTCGTAAATAAACTAATTTTGTCCGTTTTTCTCTCTTTCTCTCTGAGCCCGGGCCTTTTCCCTCTGGATCTCCGCAAGCTCTTCTTCTGAAAGATCCTCGACAAATTTCACTCTGCTTAGGTGACCTTTGAAATGCTCTCTGAATTTTTCTATGTATTCTTTTCTGAGCTGTTCCTGCTCTTTTTTCTCTTCATCATTCAGACCCTCGCCCCTGGATTTTTTTGCGAGGTGGTTGATCCTGTCTATTTTTTCTTTTTTAAGCATGGTATCGCCTCCGTATGATTTATAATTAAATGATATCCAATGCCTGTTGCCGTGTCAACAAAATTCCCAAATTAAAAGATGACTTTTAACGGTGTCTGTGATAGAATACAAATAATTGGCATGATTTGGGGAGGTTTTATATAAAATGAAAAACTTGGTAATTACGGGCCTTGGGGCTGTGACACCTGTAGGTATCGGTGTCGATGAATACTGGCAGGGGATCATTGATATGAAATGCGGGATCGAGAAGATCACGAAATTCAGCGACGAGAATGTTCCTATCACCATAGCCGGCGAGGTCAAGGATTTTGAACCTAAGAACTACATGTCACCTAAACTGGCTAAGGAAACAGGCATTTTCATACAGTACGCCTTTGCTTCTGCGAAAGAAGCGATCGAACAGAGCGGCATAGACATAGACGCCGAATCGGACAGGATCGGTATCGTGATGGCTACTGCGCTTAACGGCACTTCGGAGATAGCCGACACTGAGAAGTCTTACGTCGAAGGCAAAAAGAAAGTCAGCCCGCGTTTTCTGCCTAAGATACTGGGAAATCTGGGTGCTGCGCAGATCGCGATAGCATACGGCATACACGGACCAAGCTTTACAGTAAGCACCGCATGCTCATCAGGCGGAGATGCGATATGCATCGCAGCTATGCTCCTCAACTCGGGTGAAGCTGACGTGATGCTGGTAGCCAGCGGCGAGAGCTCGCACTGCCCTATCATAATGTCAACACTCGCACAGGCTAAAGCGCTTTCCAAAAATCCCGATCCGAAAACCGCATGCAGACCGTTCGACGCGGACCGCGACGGATTCGTGATGGGAGAAGGCGGCGGAGCTATCGTGCTTGAAACCGAGGAACACGCTAAGAAGAGAGGTGCTAAGATACTTTGCAGCCTCGCAGGATACGGCAACAACACTGACGCATATCATGTGACGTCACCAAGACCTGACGGAAGCGGTGCTGTCGCATGCATGACGAGCGCTCTCAAAAAAGCTGATCTTTCACCTGAAGATATAGACTATATAAATGCTCATGGAACATCGACTCCGGTCGGCGATCCTGTCGAAGTGCTCGCTATCAAGACGCTGTTTGGATGGAGTGATCCGGAAAACGAGATGCCAGCTGAACTCAAGGCGAAGCTCCCTCCTGTCAGCTCGACAAAGGGGAACACGGGTCATCTGATGGGTGCCGGCGGCATCACTGAAGTCATCGCATGCATCAAGGCGATCGAGACAGGCATACTGCCTCCGACCCTGAACTGCAAAACTCCTGATCCTAAATGCGATCTCGATTTCGTGACGGAAGGTCCTCGAAAAGCAAAGATCGACGTCGCTATGTCGAATGCCCTAGGCTTCGGCGGTCAGAACTCGAGCATCATCGTAAAGAGATACGCTGAAGACAAATAGTCTGGACACCTGTACATTTGTATAATTTTATATGAATGTACAGTTTTTTTATCATTTTTCGATCGTGGAAAATTCGAGGAGTATTACAGTCCCTTCTTCGGAGCTCTCTGTGACTTCAACTTTGCCTCCGTGGAGATTGATGATCTCCCACACCAGAGAAAGCCCCAGTCCTACACCGCCCAGCGGGCGTTTTTGCGAGTTATCGATGCGGAAGAACGGCTGAAAAATATTGTTTCTGAATTCTTCCGGGATGCCAT
>CAVEWO010000142.1:0-4940 GCA_963619345.1 Bacteroidaceae bacterium | reverse complement strand
GCTCTGGGAAGGTATCAGTTCGTGGGCTGGATCGCTCGGCTCTAAAGTGCGCTCGCTTGCGGCGGCACTTCCGGGAAAGATAAAGTCAGGGCTCGGGTCACTCTGGTCAGTCGGCTCTGACTTCATCGCAGGACTGTGGAACGGCATAAAAGCGAAATTTGACAGTGTCGTGGACAAAGTAGCAAGCCTTGCGGGCAAGCTGCCGAAAGCTGTGAAGAAGGTGCTCGGCATCGCATCGCCGTCTAGGATCATGATGGCGATCGGCAGGTTTTTTACTGAGGGGCTCGACATCGGTATGATGGCGAACGCAAAACAGCTCATAGCTGATGCAAGAGCGCAGGCAGAAGAGCTGAAAAGCGCATACTCCGGTACGCTCTCGGGCAGCGTGGCTGCAAAGATCGGCTCGCGTTTTACTACGACAGCAGCTCAGGCCGCGCCGGTAGCGGCAGAACCTACAAACGTTGAACAGGTCTTTAACTTTTATCAGCCGTTCGAGTCACCGATCGAGGTGGCACGCAGGCTGAAGCAGCAGGCTATGTATGGACTGGCAGGTGATAGATGATGGCAGAAAGAAATGTAATACTAACGGCTGTCAGATCAGATGGCCAGGTCTTCGAGTACGAAGGCGACGATTGGGGGATAACGAGCCTTGAGGGGCTCGACTTCCCCAAGTTTGAAATATCGAAAGCAGATCGAGGAAGCGGTAACGGCTCGATCATCACAGGCAAACGAAAGGAAGCCCGCGATATCGATATCGTAGCGAGAGAGCGGAATAAGGAGAATAATACTCTTGACCGACCTCTTGCGCTCGGCTTTCACAACAGCAATTACACTTTTGACCTCTACATCACATATATGGGCGTGACAAGGATCGCGAAAGGATGCGAGCTGCGGGGCGCAAAATGCCCTACAGGGAATGTGTTCAGCGCCCTGGTACTTACGGTATCGTATCTGCACCCCGACTCTGACCTGTTAGGGGAGTCGAGCGAGTCAACAAACTTCACTGCGGTAGAACCGATGTGGCATTGGCCTAAGGTTTACACTCAAGGCGGTTCGCTGATCTATGGAGTTATCAATCACGCGACAAGCAAGGTGCTGAACTATCTGGGATCAGAAGATACATACATAAAGGTGAGACTGGAGGCGACCGGACTTGTCGAAGGTGTCAATATCGGCATTGGCAGCACGCAGGCGCACATTGACTGTACGCTCGGCGCAGGAGATATCCTTGAGGTCGACAGCGAAGCAAAGACAGTAAAGGTGAATGGCGTAGACCTTGCGCCGGCAAAATACAACGGCGAGCTGGTCCCGAAATTGATATTGAAATACGGCGACAATGTCGTCACGGTCAAGGCAGACGATGAAGGTAACACCGCCTTTGACGCTGACGTGACTTATACAGGCAGATACGGAGGTATCTAATGCTTAAAGCAACGGACTACAAAGGAAAGCTTCTGGGGGAGATCGATTTTATCAGTGCGAGCTGGGACAGGCGCTGGAACGAGCCCGGGGAGTTCATGGCATACATGACACTGGGCGAGTACAACCGCCTGAACGCGCTTGGCATGAAGTACGTTGAAAATGTGGGACGCCCCGAAACAGGAGTGATTCAGAAAACAGAATACAGCAGAGATGTAAGAGGCGCATTCGTGACGGTCTCAGGACACTTCACAGAGGCTCTTCTTGACTTTGCTGTGTATCGTAAGACCCAGGTTGTCAGCGCGTCGACAGCTGCGGCTGTAAAGTCTGCGATCAGCGCGTACATAACGAATGCGACTGAGGCGGTGACCGTAGATGGCGCGTCGTACAGGCCGCTCGGTAGCGTGACGATAGACGAGCTTTCGAGTTTTCCAGATACGGTAGATGCTTCTATTGACTGCGACACACAGATGGGTGCGGCACTTTATGCGATCCTTTCAGGGACAAACCACGGATTTCTTACTTCCGTGTCAGAATACCCGGCAGAGGATGGCACCGGGGCTGCAGGGCTCAAGGTGAAGTTCAGGGCAGGCGTGCAGCGCACAGAGGAAGACGATGGCGTCTTTTTCGGGAAAGCCTACAACAACGTTGACGACATGACGTACACTCTCGACGAATCTGCAGAATATTGCCTGTATGAGGTGCTGCAGGAAGTAGAGTCTGACGTTTACGGAAGCTTTTCAAGCACGTATTTTCCGATCAAGTTCGCAGAAGTGGAAAACGGTCAAACGAAGTATTTTATCGGCTGTACGTACTACTATAACGGCAATAGACCTACCGGGCTCGGGGACTGCTACCCGAAGCGGATACTCAAGACTGCGCTGTCGTCAGATGAATGCGATCTTAAGAACACGACTACGGCAAACCAGCAGAAGATCAGAGCACTCATGCAGAAAAAGGCACAGCTCGATATGCTCGACCATTACAAAGTTGAAGCTATCTCGATCAGCGTGCTGCAGGAAAAATTTATATATCTGAAAGACTACGATCTCGGAGATGTGTGCGCAGCGCTGATCGACGACATGGAACAGTTTTACACCGCGCGGATAGTAGAAGTCAATGAAACGCATAAATCAAACAGGGTAGATGTTGAGCTTGTTCTGGGGTCACCGAGCAAGCAGAAATGGAGGAGATGATGGCAGAAATATATTGTCCGTTTGAGTCGATCAACACGGGGACGGCAAGCGAGCCTAGCTACGACCGCGCGATAACGGCAGAAGATGAACGGACGTTCAATAAACTGCGCTACACAAACGGGGTATTCAGCTCTGTCGGCAGCGGGCTTTCCGTGTCCGCAAACAATAACATGACCGTTACGGTAGGAACCGGCGGTGCGCATATTGAGGGCGCGATGTACTTTAACTCTGCGCCTCTCAGCCTGGCTGTAGAAGCCGCTAACGCATCGCTGAACAGGATCGACCGCGTCGTGCTGCAGTTTAACACTTCGGTGTCTGTACGATCAGTCAGGGCTCTGATCCGGACAGGGACGACAGCAACGAACCCGGTAGCGCCGGAACTTCGGCAGGAGTCGAACCTTTACGAGATCGCACTGGCTGACATCTATGTGAAAAAGGGTGCTACAGGTATATCACAGAGCGCGATCACAGATCAGAGGCTTAACTCTGCGCTTTGCGGCTTTGTTGCAGCAGCGATCCCGGCAAGCGTAGACACTACGGGACTGTTTGATCAGTACCAGGCGTCGCTGAACGAGTGGCTGGAGACGGTAGCTGCAGCACTCGATGAGACCCTGGCGGGAAATCTGCAAAGCCAGATCGACGCTATAGGCAGTCCGATCACAGATACTGAAATCGACGCCTTATTCACGTAAAGGGGGCGCAAGCATGTATAGAGGAACAACACCGGTCATATCGTTGACGGTGACAGGGCTTTCAGACATAGAGTTACACAGCGCATACTTAACTGTGAAACAGCGAAATGTGATCATCGAAAAAACGCTTGATGATATGACGATAGCAGATGATAAGATAGAAGTCACGCTTTCGCAGAAAGAAACACTGCAATTCGGCGCAGGGCTGAATGCGGAGATACAGCTAAGATGTTTGTCGAAAAGCGATGTAGCATACGCAAGCGAGGTACTCACAGTACCCGTTGACAGAATACTGAAAGACGGTGAGATAACATGACTGTTGAGTTAAAGCTTGAAAATGCCGCGGTGACTGCGGGGCTGAAACTGCAGGAAAAAATGACAGGAGAGATATCGATCAGCGCTGGAAAAGAAGTATACCGCGAGCAGGTCGGAGGCGTTAGAGACTACGAGAAGCTGGATAATCTTCCGAAACTGGACGGCGCTACAATAATCGGCGATGTAAAAGAACGGGATCCTACGGTGCCGCTGTGGGCGAAATCGACAAGCAAGCCGGTGTACACGCCGGACGAAATTGAGATGAAGCCTATAGCATTAACTGATCTTGAAGTACTATTTGACAATCTGTAATCCTGAAAGGAGAAAACGAATGGCGTATGATTATTTAGATAAAGCCGGCGCCACGTACATCGTGGGAAAAATCAAGACACTGCTTGCCGGCAAGGTTGACACGGTGACGGGCAAAGGCTTGTCGACTAACGATTATACTACCGCAGATAAGGACAAGCTGGCCGGAATTGCTGAGGGGGCGAACAAAACGACTGTAGATACCGCACTCAGCTCTACCAGCACGAATCCTGTGCAGAACAAAGCATTAAATACCGCGCTGGCTGGCAAAGTGGATAAAGTAAGCGGTAAAAGTCTTTCGACGAACGATTACACTACCACGGAAAAAAATAAGCTGGCGGGCATAGCGACAGGAGCAAACAATTACAGCCTGCCTACAGCATCATCAACGACCCTGGGCGGCGTCAAAGTCGGAGCGGGTCTTGCTATTAACAGCGGGGTTTTAAGCGCAACCGGCGGTGGAACAGCTGACGCGGTCGACTGGTCAAATGTGACAAACAGACCTACTGCCGTCAGTGCATTTACAAACGACTCGGGCTATCAGACTGCGTCGCAGGTGGAAACTATTGCAAGTAATAAAATCGAAGCGGTGGTAGGCTCTGCGCCGGAGGCACTTGACACGCTCAAGGAAATCGCGGACGCACTCGGAAATGATGCAGATTTCGCCGGAACGATCACAACACAGCTCGCAGGCAAAGTCAATACATCCGATCTGACGGCTATTTCAAATACCGAAATCGATGCGATGTTTAATAGCTAGGAGGTGAAAGTATGGCGTATCTTGATAAAACAGGACTGGACAGGTTCTGGGCCGGTCTAAAAACGTGGGTGAAAAAACGTGAAAATCTTGGGCTTGGCGCTTGTGCGGACTACAATATACTACCAGTTGCAAAAGGTGGCACAGGCAAAATGACGGCGGCAGAAGCATTGAAAAACTTGGGTGGCATATCACTGACGAAACTCTGGGAAAACGCAAGCCCGACAAGTGCATTTGCAGCGCAGACTATAA
>CAVEWO010000141.1:0-4959 GCA_963619345.1 Bacteroidaceae bacterium | reverse complement strand
CCGCACGCTTTACCTTGCTTATGCCTACCGACGATCCCGCATTTGCAGGCTTTACGAAAAGCGGATACGCATCTTCAAAGAAGCTGTTCACCGCTTCAAGCTGAGCGTTCTTATCTCTGTCATACGCTGTCTGATGCACCACATAACATCTCGCCTGATCCACATATCCGCGATGCTCTATCATCGCTTTTGTTATCGCTTTGTCCATCGATGCCGAAGATGCTGCCGTATCGGAGCCTACGAAAGGTATGCCTGCCAGTTGGAGCAGTCCCTGCATAGTGCCGTCCTCGCCGTTCTTGCCGTGAAGCACTGGGAACACCGCATCTATTCTGATAACTTCGAATGTGCCGTCTGCATTTTCCGCCATTATCCCGCCTGTGCTGCGATCCGGAACGATGAATGCTTTCCTGTTGTTTTCATCCTGTTCCCATGAGCCATCACTGATGCCAGCAGCAGGAGAACCTGTCAGAAACCAGTTCCCCTCCTTAGTGATACCTATGGTTTTGATGTCGTATTTCTCTCTGTCTATATGTTCGAGCACTGAAGCTGCCGACACACATGAGACCTCATGTTCCGACGAGATCCCGCCAAACAGTATCAGTACAGATTTTCCAGTTTCCATATACATTGCCTTTCTGCTCTTTAATAATAATATCCATAATATCCTGTCACTGCCGATATCCACTCGCTTATATCAAGCACATTCTGAGTAGGATCATATCCGTCCTGTGCAAAGAAATCCTCGTGAAGCTGTACGACATTGCTCTCCAGTGTGACCGGTATATTGTAGTATGCGTCTGAATCCCAGTCATCATGTTCATAAGGCCATCCCACACTGTCCGTCATCTCGTATGATGTTAGCTTGAGCACCATGCCCATCATATCTGCGGAAGACATATTCGTCTTTATCTCAGGAAGTATCTCCTTTGAGATCTTCTTGAGAGATCTTATCTTCATCGTCTTTGCCTTTTCAAATGTGGCCTTGACGACAATTTTCATTCTCTCGTTCCTTCTGAAATCTCCGGTGACTGCATCTTTTCTTATCCTCGCATACGTCACTGCCTGATTCCCATTGAGAGTCTGCATCCCCGCCGATGATATCTTTTCATCTGAGCCGCCTATCGTATTATAAGTATCCTCTATATATTTATTCATTTCATCTATTTCTGATTCCTGTATCTCGATATCCAGTCCGCCAAGCGCATCTACCGTATCAGCGACCGATTTCCAGTTCACTACGACAACTTCCTTGATATTGAGGTCCAGATTTTTATTGAGCACGTACAGAACCTGGCTTGGGCCGCCGTAAGCATATGCATGCGTGATCTTATCCAGTCCGATGTCGTCCCCCATGTCGAGCATCGTGTCTCTGTAGACCGAGAACAGCTTGATTTCATTGGTTTCCTTATTGATGCTCGCTATCACGATAGCATCGCTTCTGACATCTTCATCGCTGGACATATCTCTGGCATCTACGCCAAGTATCGCTATGTTCCTGTAATTACTGAGCTCTGCATCCACCTGCGGATCGATACCGATCGAATCTGGATCCAGCTCCACTCTGCCCACATTGTCAAGGGTGCTTTTCACTGCTGTAAGACCAGCTGCGATGACACCGCCGATGCCTAGAACGAGTATGAGAACTATCACCAGTGCGATCTTGAGGCCGCGTTTCTTTTTTCTGCCGCCTCCGCCGTTCCCGCCGTTCTGTGCCTTCAAGGCCTTCTTTTCTCTTCTTGTAAGCTTGTCTCTATCGTCTTTATTCGGTCTGCCCTGTTTAGCTATCTCCCCGCCGCTTTTTACGCGTTCACGTTCCGAACGATACTGATCCTGCAGTTCCTGTCTCTCTCGTTCCGACTCAGCCCTGCTTCTCTTTCTCATCTCAGAGCTTCCATATGGCGTATCTTCTATAGAACTTCCGCTCTTGTATGATTCGTTCATACGCTCACGCTTAGCCTGGCGCCTGATCGCCTCGTACTGTCTGCGCTGATCCATATCAGACTGTCCGGTGTCCGACTGCCTGTGCCTGCCGCCGCGCTCATAGTAATAAGTCCCGTCGACGTATCGCCCGCCGGAACTGAGCTTTTTCCTGCTGCTGCCCGATGAGTAATATTCACCGTAAAGGCTGTCGTCTTTTATATGCCTGCTCCGGTCACTGCTTCCGCTGCTGTGATGTTCTCTGAGACGCAGGTATTCCTGATACGCCTGCTCTTTCGAGCTTGTTTCGTCGTCCCTGTATTGTCCGTTCCCCGATGTGTTTCCGTAATCGTTCCATCTGCCATCGTTCATTCATTTACTCCTTTCACATCACAGACCATTATACCAACAGAGGCTGTCTAAATCAATAATCGCAATGCTTTTGCCTATGAAAGTTGTGTGAAAATAACGCTCTTCATCATGCCTGTTCCACTTCTTTTTCTATCCTGTTTTTCAGGAGACTGTGAAGCTTTTCAGCTTTCTCTCTGTCTCTGTCTTTTATGCAGCAGTAGAACTTGACCTTTGGTTCTGTCCCCGACGGTCTTGCTGCCGCCCACGACCCGTTGCTGAACATGAACTTGAGCACATTAGCTTCTGCGACACCTTTCGCTCCTCTGCTGTAATCTCTGAGTTCCGCCAGTTCGCATATATCTGCAAAGACGCTCTCGCCCTCGCTTCTGAATCTCTTCATTATCGAGGCTATCCTGTCCGCACCTGCCGCGCCCTCGAACACAAATGACAGCTGATCATCTATATAATATCCGTGCTCTGCAAACAGATCCTCGAGCACATCGATAAGTGTCTTCCCCTGCTGTTTCCAGTACGCCGCCATCTGGCACATCACGAGCGACGATGATATACCATCCTTGTCTCTGATATGCGTTCCTGTAAGATATCCGTAGCTTTCCTCATACGCCATCAGTATCTCGTCTTCACAGTGCCTGTTCATCTCGGCCGCGAGATCTTTGAAGCCGGTGAATGTCCTTATAGTCTCCACGCCGTATGAGGCTGCGATATCCTGCCCCATATCACCCGTTACTATCGAGGTTATCAGCTTCTTTCCCGCCGACTGTCTCATCCTGGCCAGGAAATCCACGAACAGCGCGCCCGTCTGGTTTCCTGACAGATACACGATTTTTCCGTCATGCATCACGCCAGCACCTATCCTGTCGCTGTCGGGATCCGTGCCTATTATGACGTCCGCACCAATCTCCTTCGCCTTTTCTTCGGCTATATAAAATACCGCGGTCTCCTCCGGGTTCGGCTTCCTCACGGTAGGAAAATCACCGTTGTAGTCAGACTGCTCCTTTATGAGCGTTACATTGCTGAATCCTGCGCGCCTCAGCGTTTCCAGCACGTATTCGCGACCGGATCCGTGAAGCGGAGTGTATACGACACTAAGGTCAGACGCCGACTCAGGCGCTGCGTCCACGCCGCACTTCTGCACAGCATCCATGAACCTGTCTATGACTTCCTGTCCGATATATTCTATATGAGGATCGTCTTCATGCGAAACCGGGATTCCCAGCTCATCATCGAGATTTTCTATATTTGCTGATATCTTCGCCGCTGATTTCCTGCCAAGCTGACAGCCTGTGCTGTCATACACCTTGAAGCCGTTGTATGCCGGAAGATTGTGGCTCGCCGTTATCACGATACCTCCATCGCATTTCAGATCTCTCACAGTGAATGAAAGCAGCGGCACAGGCGAATACCTGTCAAACAGCAGCGCCTTTATCCCTGATGCCGCCAGCACTCGTGCAGCTTCCTTTGCAAACTCGTCTGAATGATTTCGCGTATCATATGCGATAGCCACCTTCGCACCCTTTCCGAGGATACCGGCAAAGCCCTTTGCCGCCATGCGTATAGTATATTTGTTAATCCTGTTCGTGCCAAGCCCCATCACACCGCGCATTCCCGCAGTCCCGAAGCTGAGCTTCCTGTAAAACGCATCCGATATATCTTCCTCGCTCATTTCTGCAAGGAATTTTTTCTCACTTTCTTCAAGATGAGGGCTTGCTGCCCATTTTTCATATATTTTTCTGTAATCCATATTTTTCTTCTCCCCAAACACAAAAAAACGCTGACCAAGAAAATTCAGGCCTGTAAATATGCACATACCTGCCAGCATCGCTGCGTTTTCCCGCAGCTTCACCGGACTGTCCGCCATGACGGCCATGACGAGAGGCTTTGCAGCCCCATAAGCCGCCAGGTAGCAGGCCGCTATGTTGACCGCAAATCTTATGCCGCTTTTCAACACCTTTCCGCTGTACCCGAACGTTATCCTTCTGTTCAGAAAATAGCTCAGGATGCTGACCGCCGTATAATTCACCGCTGACGACACCCAGTACGAGCACCCGAGTATATTGTAGAGCCCGAACATCACCGCCATTCCGGCCAGAGTATTCACGACTCCTGAGCAGGCAAACCTGAAGGCCTGTCCGTATATCACCTTATCCATCTGTCTCTATTCCCGCATACGCCAGTATCCTGTCCGTCGCATGTCCGTCGCATGAGGACATGAATTTATCTGCAAACTGCTCTACCGCTGCACTGTCAAACCTCGCTTCGCACTGTTCTATGCATTCCGCCACCTTCTCGGTGGTATCCACTACAGGCCCCGGCGTCAGTTCTTCGTAATTGTAGTAAAATCCTCTCCAGTCATTGTAAAGATCCAGGTCGTATGCAAAGAATATCATCGGTCTTCTGAACAGCGCATACTCGAATACAAGCGATGAGTAGTCGGATATGCATATGTCAGCTGAACATAAAAGATCGTCTATCTCCAGTTTTTCCGTTATGTCGTATGCAAAGCTGCTGCACTCCGCTGGTATCTCAGGTCTTTCCTTGATGAAGGGATGATGCTTTATCAGCAGCACATACCGGTCGCCGAGCCTGTCCATCATATACTTGATATCCAGCCTGCCCGGAGCTTTTGCATGCGTCACATCCCCGCGGAAAGTCGGTGCGTACAGGATCACC
>CAVEWO010000140.1:0-4967 GCA_963619345.1 Bacteroidaceae bacterium | reverse complement strand
CGTGAGGCCCGAAAGCCCTTCCATCTCTCAGATACTGCGAAAAACGCTGATCTTTTGCTGCAAAATACGAAGCTCTCCCGTTCATCACGCCAAGTCCATAGCCCTGCACCTGCTCAGGCGCAAGCCCCGACATCACTGCCGCTTTACACAGCGGGTCGACCGGATCAGAAACGACTGCAAATATACCGCCGAACCCGGCCTTTACAGCCATATCAGCGTATGTCCCCGCCAACTGGCTGTTTGCCTCGAGCTGCGCCATTCTGACGTCTCCGGCAGCACCTACCGGCGGCACTCCCTTCGACGCGCAGAACACGAACATTTCGCAGTCAAACAGTTCGCTCTGCTCCAGTATCCTGACTTCCGGCAGCGGTCTTCCGTCCGGAAAGCAGATCTGGTTTATCTCCATCTCATAGCGGCGCATCATCGCCGGATCCAGATCGTATATTCCGATCTGCTTCACCGCTTCACCTCCGAGCAGTCTCAGCCCCATCAGCACTGTGCCTCCGACATCGCCGAGTGCCAGCAGATTGACTCTGTTTGCCGCTTTTACACGATCCGCATCAGGAAGCAGCACTTCACCGTCCCTGAACACAGCCCCCCGCGAGCTGTCTATCAGTTCATTTATATATCTCTTTTTCATAATATTTCCTCCATATGATCCCATCAGCGTCTATATCAGCGCCTTCTCGAGCCTCTTCAGCCTTTCGATATAATCAGCCATATACACTGACGGAGCCAGATTGAAATCCACCGCCACGCGGTTCGAACCGTTAGGCATCCTCGGCGACTTGATCACATCCGACAGGCGCTTTATCGTCAGCTTTCTCTCAAGCAGACTCTGGTATTCCTCCTCCAGGACGCTGAATATCTTCTGCGCATTTTCCAGGCATACCATCGACAGTTCAAAAACTGACTCTCTGCTCGAATCGCGCAGGAAGGCCGGTGCCGCGAACGGCAGTATCAGGTTTATCGACGGTATCAGATTCGCCTCCGTCTTCTCAAGCGTCTCCACGCCGTCTCCGCCTATGAACGGACAGAGCGTCGATTCAACGAACCACGCCTTCAGATCAGGTATGAAGTACGCACTTTCCACGTCACGCCCCTGTATGTTCATCAGATCCCTGCCGTAGCCTGAAAGCAGCCCGGTTATCATCTTTCTTATTTCAACACCGTTCTCTTTGAAAACAGGATCCAGTGTCTTTATCCTGTAACCCTTGTGAAGCAGGTCGTCTACAAGTATCACCGGCCGGCCGAATGATTTTATCGTCTTTATCTGGTTCGGTATAGTTGCGTACATCGGATACTCCTCTATACTGAAGCTGTCCAGCGTCGGCGTGAAACGCTTCTCGGTATGCAGCGTCTTCGTCACAGTGTTAGGCACGACCATGCCCCTGAGTATCTTGCCGAACGGAACGCACATGCATTCGCCCAGCTGACGCTTTGCCCTAGGATAATTAGGCACGTTGTTCGTCTTCGTCACCATATCGACTATCTTCTGATGCATTATTCCTGCATTGAACGAAAGCACCAGACTGCCCGGGTTCAGCTTCGTGAGCGCCCGCTGCATGTCCATGTGCGTGCTTTCCAGTATATCCAGTATCCTTGGGTTCGTATTGAACGGCTCTTTCAGCACGGTGTCCATATTCTCTATCACCGCCATAGGCGATTTCATATTTACTTCATACACACCCTGCGGCACGCCGTCTATCATGATCTCGGTGAAACCCTGCCTGCTGAGTACATCCAGGATCTTTTCATCGGTATCGCCGTCCAGCGGATGGTAGATAGCATACGTCACATCTCTCGCTGCTGCTTCTGCCAGGACTTCCGTCGTTATGATCTGCATCAGGTTGCGCATATCCGTCTCCTCAGCGCAGTAAAGACCTCTTATTATCATCATTCGCCCTGTCGCCTTGCTTCGCAGATACGAGGCGATCTTTATATCCCCGAACTCCTCGTAAAGTTCTCCTGTCTCCCGTTCATTTACAGCTGCGACCGCACATATCCTGCGGTATTCATTCAGCATCGCTGCTGATCTGACGTCTGATCTGTCGAAATAAGCCTTTATCTTTCCCAGGTCGGCTCCCGACGCATTTATGCCTGCCTCCAGGTCCCTGAGCACCCCGCTGCCTCTCTGCTTCAGCGGATCGAATCTTATGTTTTTCCGCTCGAACACGTTTTTGTACTGAGGCTCTCTGAGGTACAGGCTGTTGTCATATATAAAGTTCTGCGCCACCGGATCTATCAGGTTTGATATGTCTCGTCCCAGGTCTATGTTCTCCCTTATGCGGGTGGAGCTTATATCTTCAAGATATACGGGCAGCTTGAGCTCGCGTATCTTTCCGCTCATATTCGCATATGCCGCATCCAGTGCTGCCCGGTCTTCGCCTTTTCCCTCAAGCGTTTCCCGCTGGAAAACTATATGGTTCATCGAATGTATGGAGTCGGGAGCAGGCAGAGCCTTGTATGACGACGCATTGATGATGACGTCGCTTCCCGCCACGATATACAGCTCCTTGCCCGGGAACAGATCCTTCAGCCTTCTCAGGTCCTTCGGATTCGCTATATTGACAGGGAAGTCATCTGCGAACAGGAATACATCCGCCTCATCTGCCACAGACATGGAGATTATCCTGCGCCTGAGCATCCTCGGCTGCGTTTTCTTCGACCATGAAAATTCGTCGAGCGCCAGATATACTTCAAAGCCTTCATCTCTTATCGCCTGCACTATCCCCTTGTGACTCAGCGAGAACGGGTCGAACGTCCCGGGGAAAAACGCCACGTTGCCGTTCACCGCAAGCTCCATCTCTCCGCAGCATAACCTGTAGTCAGATATGAACCTGTATATGTGGTTAAGTGCCGCCGCATTCGTGAAAAACGTCATATCGTACTCTTCTATCCCGTTCATCAGCGTCAGCATCTTCTTGTATATATGCCTGAAAGCATCGAATTTCTCTTTTCTCGAGAGTTCATCAGTTCCGAAGATGTATTTTCCGGTCACCATTATCGCTTCCCGGCTGACTACTTCATGGTAATTCGCAAGTCCCTTGAGAAGCATTCCCAGCATCCTTTTCTTTCTTGCTTCGTATGCGTTTTTAGATTCTCCGTTGCGGTATCTGTATCCCGAGTATTTCTGCAGTATCTCTCCAACGGTGTCAAGTGCGACTGATCCGATCTTGTCATTCGTATTCTCTATCAGATCGCTTATATTGTCCATGAACTCGTCGAGCTCACTCGGATGCAGATACAGCACGAGTTCTCCCAGATATTCCGGGATGTACTTCGAAAACTGATACTCTCCGATTTCAAGTCCTTTCGTTAATTCTATAACCAGCTCGTTTATCTGCTCTATGGGAAGGCTGCTGGCAATCTTTATAAGCCCGCGGCCTGCTTCATGTCTGACAGTTACGCGCTCGCTCACCTTGACTAGATTTGAAAGATGCGCAGCAAGATAGAAAGTCTGCTCTTTGAGCCTGTCGCTGAGTGCATGTTCCAGCAGAAATTCCATGTTTATGATTTTCATGACCCACGGCGTCCCGACCTTGAGGTTCTCGCGGAATATACCCGATATCGCATCGCTCAGAGTGCCGTGCTGCTCCAGAACCTCTATCTTATTGTAGTAAACGCCTGCAGCTCTATATTCGCCTGTATTTTTGAGTACTTTGTAGACGAGATACGCTACGCCTATATTTTCCGCAGTATCCTCGGTGTTCCTTATTATCTTCCTGATGCCGTCCTGAACTGAGCTGGTCCTCAGTCTTCTCGAAATATACTCGGCGACTCTCAGCGATCCGATCTTTATCTCGACCGGCTCCCTGACAGATACCTTTTCTGCAAAATCCAGTATGTCTGCCATTTCCTCATCGGAAAATATTCCGTCAGGCAGCGAGATCACTGAATCAAGCAGTACGAAAACAGCACTGTCCTTCATTTTACTGAATCCAAACAGCCTGAGGTAGCGCTGTACAAAAAGCCCGGCCTTGTCGCTGTCCGCGTTTTCCAGTATCCCTGTCAGCACACCTTTGAGCGTATATCCGATCCAGCTTCTGTGCTGATCCGTGACTCTGTAGTCGGGAAAAACGATCTTGTGAAGGTACGTGTCCCATATCTCGTCGGCTTCTGTCATATTGATGCTGCTGTCCTGCGCGCACTCAGGGAGCTCTTTTCTGTAGACGTCATCATATTTTGCTATGATCTTCCCCATGAGCTTTCCTGCCTGCCTTCTTATATCTCCTTCTCTGTGCGACAACAGCTCATATAGGAAATTCAGCGTTATCTGCTTTTCCGGTTTTGTCATATACGTAAAATATTCGGCCAGTATGTCGAGATAAGCTCTCTGGCTCTTCCACTGTTTTTCGCTTCTGGCCGCCTCTATCAGGCTGCCGAACGACGATTCGTTGTTGAATATACTCATGATCCTGATGTTATGCTCTATCGCCGTATATTTTATGTGATCGACGACATCGTTACCCATCAGGAGTGCTGTATCTTTCTTTCTGCGCCCCGCATCCTCAGCAGGCGGCATGCTGACGTCCGTCTGCACGCCCATGTCTGTCAGGTAATCCTCGAAGTCTCTGAGTTTTGCATATACCCGCTTATAGCGCTGGCGTTTCTTAGTGTCGACATTGTCCAGTTTGCCGAGTATCACATCAAAAGACTCTGACAGCGTATAGAAATGTATTATCTCTTCTCCGTTTTCTCTGCTGCTCTTGACTCTGAAATCCGCATATATCAGAAGAAGCGACTCCACTGAAAGGTTCTCGAGTTCAAGATCCCATGTAGAATGATTGCTCGCAATGTGCGCGATCATCGGCATGTTTTCCTTACGCAGGAGTTCATCCGTATAGTAATAATGGAGATACGGTATCCTTCTGGCTTCCTGCAGACTGCACCCGAACTTGCCTATATCATGCCCTGCCGCAGCGCCCGACAGCAGTGCCATGTCCACAGGTATATCCGTCCCTGCG
>CAVEWO010000139.1:0-4990 GCA_963619345.1 Bacteroidaceae bacterium | reverse complement strand
ATATGGTGCTTCAAGGCTTCCTTCGCCTGCTTTTTATCGAGTTTAAACGGAATAATACAGTCTGGTTTGAGCATGCCGGAAAGCTTTCCCTTGAGTACTACCGGACTTCCGCAGTAAGGACAAGTGGCTGAAACAGTCGAATCTTCACACACGATCTCGCCTCCGCATGAGCTGCAGCAGAGAACGCTCATATCAGCCGTTTCAGCTGCCGTCCATTCACTGCCAGGTTCCACATTCCAGTTCATACAATTACAATTGGATGAAACCTTATTTTCTGACCAAACCTGCGACTTCGGCACAGGAGCGGGCTCTTGCGATTCAAACCAGTCCAGATCATAAGTGCTGTTGCAGAACGAGCATTTCAGATGCTGGCTCAAGGAATCAAAAGTAAGTACTCCACCACAGGCCGGGCATTTGTATTCCATTTGATTCGACATAGCGACCTCCTATTCATCCTTCACATACGAATACCCTATGCTCTTTTCATCATCTGTTCCAAATGTTTTTGGCCCCATAAAGTTTTCCCCGGAACATTTCGTAATCCAGATCTCGCCGTTGCTGTATTGCGGATAGAAATCAAAACCGGCACTGTTCTTGTCTGCAAACTTATCCCATTCGCTGAACTTCACCGTGACAAATCCGCCTTTCGCCACTGCAATATTGTCGGGTGTTACATAATAGTCGTACACGAGAGCTTCATTTTCTGCCTTTTCCTGTTTACCCGAATACATATCGACACGACACATATATTCCATGTCCTCACCGCTGCCAGGTGTATAGAAATAAAGATAATCACCGCAGAGCATCGGTTCGTATGAAACTGTATCGGATATCCTCGTATCTGTGCCGTTCTTCATATTATACACATGAAGTGTTTCTCCATCGGCATCATCCTGGTATATGAGGAATTCAGAACTGACCTGATATGTATAATATACCTCCTTTTCCAGCACAGTTTCCTTGTTTTTACCCTTGAGATCTATTTTGCAGTACTGATTATTTTCATCGGTAAAATAAATCCCGTCCTTCGTCACCTGTGTATAGTCACAAGTTCCCTCGTACAGAGTTTTGGCCTTGGTTTTCCCGGCTTCTATTTTTACGATCTTCTCATTGTCAAGAATCCCGTAAACATCTCCGTCATAAACGGACAAACAGCTTACTTTAGCATTTTTTACAACGATGGTCTTGTCTTCCAGATTGCCGTCCTTGATCTTTGCCGCTGTAAAGGCTCCTTTGCCGCTTTCCTTGCCGCCGTAATCGCCGTACAGCATTCCATCGGCTTCAACAAATGCGCCTCCTACCATAGCATTGCTCATATCATAGACTTCATCGTCATCAAGTGTCACATCCCATCCTTCAACCAGTCTGGATTTTTTCCCGAGGTATTTCATTATGAAATTCATCTCCATGATCTGTTCCTTGTCGTCAGACGTATATGATTCTGTGAAAGTGACGACCAGTCTGTCGCCGTCCAGCTTTGCTGTCATACCATCAGAATCTTCCGTCTCGGAACCGGAAAAAGAAATTTCGTATGTCTTGCCCTCTTTCTGGATCCAGGAACCGGCACTCTCTTCTTCCATCAAAGTAAGTTCCACTTGTCCGTCACCATAAGCATCCATCTTAAAAATACTGGAAAAGTCATTGCCGAACATAGTCTTGACCGTATCCTTATCGAGCTTCTTGCCATTATCGGTAACTTCGATATTCTCACATTCCCAGCTGCCTGTGATGGATGTCACTTTTGCTTTTTCTTTTTCTGTATCTTTGCTTTTATCGCTGCCGTTACTGCCGCATCCTGCAAATGCAAAACACATTGCAAACACGAGAACGACTGCCAGTATATTCTTTTTCATAATAAACTCCTTCTATTTCAGTTCTGTCAGTTATTTCGCTACTTTCTCGGGCTGCCGCAGTTTTCACAGAATCTGCCTGTATTGGCTGCTCCGCACGACTGGCATATCCAGGAACCTCCATCAGCAGTATTGACTGCTCCGGCTGCACGTGCGGCGGTCCCTGCGGCTGCCCCCATTCCTGCGGCTGCCGTCATGTCTCCCGGTATATTCATATTCTGCGGCATGTTCTGATTCATGCCCATTCCCGGCTGCACTCCCATGCCCTGGCTGTTCATGCTCATTCCCGGCTGCATTCCCATGCCCTGACTGTTCATGCCCATTCCCGGCTGCATTCCCATGCCCTGACTGTTCATGCCCATTCCGCCGGTCATGCATCCGGTTACGCTCTGCAAGTAACTCATCATTTCCTGTCCAGCCCGCTCCACATCATGACGACGGCTGCGGTCATTCTCGGAAAGCTCCATAGAATTAAGGCGCAACTTCATTTCATGGACATAAGGATGATTCAAATAAATATAAAAATAGTAATTATAAGAATAAGTATACCGCGGCGGATCGTAACTTTCCCGCTTTCCGTCACTATCTGTACGGTATTCCTCCGTGCGTTCTTCATCCACGTCCAGATTGCAGCCGGTAACGAGGCTCAGAGAAATGATATCCGGATTGTCTTCTCTGTCCAGGTTCACAGAAACTGCAAACATCTGCTGTCTTTCATCTATGTACAGATTATATCTGTCCGATCTGATGACCCTGTTCGGATGAAAGGAACTCACCAGTCTGCGATTTTCCTCACGCATCTGAAGCTGGCTTTTGATTTCCTCCAGCGTACTGTGCCGTCTGTCATCAAACCAAGGAGAAAGTTTCTTCGCACAATTTTTGCAAAGATTTCCATCCTCCAGTTTCCGGTTTCCCAGCATGCCGATTTTTTCTCCACATACATCGCAGTATTTTTTATCAAAAATTCCCATTGCTAATTCCTCCTATCTCACATCACTATCATCATTGTTACGTTTTTTGCCGGCCGATGTGCACATGACATCTGCATATGCCGATGCTATGTTTCCTGCTGCCACGGTCGGTTCTTACATGAATACAGCCTTCTGTATGTTCTGTATCTTCAATTTGTCTTCATCTGAAACAGAGATGAAATTCACACCAAATGAAACAACCTGCAGACCTATTTTCTCAGCCCACAGGGAAGACAATTCCTCGTTAAGTAACTTCAGTGATATCTTTCGTATAAAGCTGTATTAATACTCTCCGCTGCATCGAACCGAAAGTCCATGTTCTGTTCCTGCTTGCTTTGCTACTCTCGACCTGAACTGCATGCACACAAGCAGCGACTCTACGCTTATTAAATCAGCCATAAACCGTTGCAGTGACGATTTATGGCTGATGAAAAAGTATTATTGTTTTTCCAGAGTTATGGTTACTCCACTGTAATCCATGGTTGCACTGTCACCATCCACTTTAAAGTCAAACTCGCCTGCTACATTAAAACCATCTTCATTCTCTGTCCATTTGCCTGATTCCTCTTCGCCGGCGATGTTCAGCGTACACTTACCATTATCCTTTAATTCGAATGTCATTTCACCTCCGATAAGGCTGTCTATCGACATCTCTAAACCGCTATAGCTCGCACTTATAGCCTTCCATGTTCCCAAATACGGACTGTCTGCCATGCTTTTACCGCAAGAGGCAAAGGCAAAACACATTACCAGAATCACCGCCGTGATTATTGTTTTTTTCATTTTCTTCTTCATTTTCTTTCTCCTTCTCTCAAAATAACTTTCATAAATCTTATATTAAATAACCGCCTTGTATTATAACGTATCCCGTATATACTTGATGCGCATTCTCTGCAGCAGACGATTCTGTATGCTTATTACCGCTATCCGCAGCAACTCCCTCGACTCGCCTTAAACACTGGTTTTCCGCCTCATCGATTTATTACAAATATTTTAACAATTTCTTTGTCATGACACATCACCCAAACGAGTACTTTTTCTGCCGTAACGTATTTGTGAAACAAAAAACACCCTTCTGACTGTATAGTTAAAAAGGTGTTTGTTCTATGTGTTGCAGCGATCTGCCCGCTCCATCTTTAAAATCCCCGAATCACCAATCCACTCTCCCTTGCCATGACTGCCAGTTGAGTTCTGGATGCAAATCCGGTTTTCTGGAACATGTTCTTTATATGCTTCTTTACAGTATGTACCGACAAATGAAGCCGCTCCGCTATGATATCGTCCGTATCACCGCTGGTAAGTTCCCGCAGAACTTCCAACTCCCTTGAAGTAAATTCTACACTGCTTGCCATCCCCAGCTTCAGTATCGGCGCCGCATCCGGATAAATCGACTCTCCTGCCATGGTTCTGTCCATGATCTCAAGCAATATATCTTCAGACGGACCCTTGTACCAGAAGCTGTCCACACCGCCAAGTCTCGCCCGGTCAATAAAATCACATTCCGGCTGACTTGTAACTATGATAACCTTGATCTGCGGATACTTCTCCTTTATCCTGACTGCTGCATCAAGACCGCTGGCATGCAGTGCCGTACATACATCCATCAGGATCAGGTCGATGGGGTTGGTCATACAGTAAAACTCCGCAAGTGATGCGCTCTCTATAGACTTAACTATCCTGTATCTGTCACTGTCCTTCAGTATCAGCTCGAACAATTTTCTTGCCATAGGATCATCTTCCACTATCATTACGTTTATCATATACCGCCCCTCCTTTCCCCGGGCATCGTTATTATGAGCTTAAATTCCGATCGCACCTTAAGCAGTTCATTATTTTTGCAAAGCGTTCTCCCATAGCTTCAAGCTCGCAGCTGATTACTGTTCTCCGACGCACCAGCGCCTCATCAAAATCATCAACTGTATCCGATCTGCAGATGACATACAGCAGCGCATACTGCAGGCAGCGCAACAAAGGCTATGCTCAATGCATCATATCTGATGGACTTCACCATATGTACCGTCTTTCTCAAAGCGTCTGTGACATCTGTGACATGATCACGGATGTAATCTCCTGTCATATATTATCTTCTATCCAGCGTATTGATGTCAAGCGAAATTATCTACTGCATCTCGCGCATCAGATTTACCATCTCGATCGCGCCGGCAGCAC
>CAVEWO010000138.1:0-5005 GCA_963619345.1 Bacteroidaceae bacterium | reverse complement strand
GACTTTCGCTTCTCAAGCTCATGCTTTCCGGGGCAAATGTACTGATGCTCGACGAGCCTACCAACCATCTCGACATCGAGTCCAAAGAAGTTTTTGAAGAGGCACTCTTGGACTTTCCGGGAACATGCATAATAGTATCCCACGACAGATATTTTCTGAACAGGATACCGACGAGGATAATCGAGCTGACTTCGGATGGCATAGATAATTACCTGGGGACATATGATTACTATGTTGAAAAAAAACAGCAGCAGATAAGATCAGGCAAGAAGTATCTGGAGGAGCTGTCTGCGGGAAAACGCCGTGATATACCGGAGACTGCGGGCACAGCAGGAAGCTGTGCAGTTGATGCAGATAGCGGTGAGCAGGAGCTGTCTTCTGCAGAGCGCAGGCGTATCCAGAAGGAAAAAGAGGCTGAGGAGCGAAGGCTGAAGCGGCACAGAGAGAAGCTCGAAAAAGAGATACAGGCTCTTGAGGATTCCATAAAGGAGCTTGAAAAAGAGTTGTGCAGGGAAGACGTGGTAAAAGACCACGTAAAGCTTGCGGAGATCAGCAAAGCACTGACGGAGAAAAAAGACGATCTCGATGAAAAATATGAAGGCTGGCTCCAGCTGCAGGAGTGACGCATGCCGGGCATCTGATTTTTTTATCAAAACTATTGCAATAAAAGATTGCATACTCTATAATGATTGGGAGTTGCCGGTTATATTTTTCAACGGCATAATTTAGTAACGAAAAATGATATTTTGATTACGGAGGTATATATCATGACATTAGACAAGATCAAGGGAATAATAGCAGAGCAGTTAGGTGTAGATGAAGAAGAAGTGAAGATGGAAACACATCTCATGAAGGATCTCGAAGCTGACTCGCTGGATGCAGTTGAAATCATAATGGCTATCGAAGACGAATTTGACATCGAAGTTCCTGACGAGGATGCTGAGAAGTTCCAGACTGTAAGCGACATCGTAAACTACGTAGAATCAAGAGCATAAAAAACAAAAGGTTTTGAGATGAAAAGACAGACAAAGATTTCCAATGCTGTGATCAAGAGGCTGCCGCGTTACAGGAGATATCTTCGTGAGCTTCAGAAGAAGGGTATAGACAAGATATCGTCCAGCGAGTTCAGCAATCTGACCGGGTACACTGCATCGCAGATAAGGCAGGATCTCAATAATTTCGGAGGATTCGGTCAGCAGGGATACGGTTACAGTGTGGATGGTCTTTATGATGAGATAAGTGCGATCCTGGGGCTGGATAAGCAGTACAAGATGGTCATCGTCGGAGCGGGCAATCTGGGGCAGGCGCTGGCAAACCACACGTACTACTATAAGACAGGCTTCATCGTCTGTGGTATCTTTGAGATAAATCCGCGGCTTATTGGAATGAAGATCAATGATATAGAAGTCATGGACTATGATAATATCGTTGAATTTGTTGAGGAAAACGATATAGATATAGGTATCATATGTACTACCAAGGATGCCGCCCAGGAAGTTGCTGACAAGCTGTGCTTCGCGGGGGTCAGAGGCCTCTGGAATTTTGCACCGATAGACATAGAAACGCCTAATCATGTGGCGCTCGAAAATATGCACATAAGCGACAGCCTGCATTCACTCGCATATCATATGAACAGAAATCAGAGTCAGGAATAGGTTCAGGGAGTATTACATAAGAATATTGGTAAATTAAATAACCGTTTCATTATGAAACGGTTATTAATTATCACATTGATATATGTTTTTGAACTACTCTTCAACTGGAGCATCCACAGGACATGCGCCTGCGCAAGCACCGCAATCAATGCAAGTGTCAGCATCTATAACATACATAGAATCGCCGGCTGAGATAGCATTAGTAGGACATTCGTCCATGCAAGCTCCGCAACTGATGCATGAGTCTTTGATTACATAAGCCATTGTAAGTACCTCCTTTAAAATTATCACTAAATGACAAACTGATTATAACAAACCTTAACGAGGAATTCAAGATGAAAGTTTACGGACTTATAGGGAAAAGCGGCACCGGAAAGAGCTTTCAGGCCGTAAATCTCTGCAGAGAACTGAATATAGAGAGCATAATAGACGATGGGTTGTTCATTTGCCGTAACAAAGTTGCGGCGGGCGTATCCGCCAAGCGACAGAATACGAAGGTCGGCGCGGTAAAGACTGCACTTTTTACAGGTGACAGTCACTGTGAAGAAGTAAAGGCGTCGATCGAAAAAATGAAACCTTCGTCGATCCTTATCATCGGTACATCAGACCGTATGGTCGAAAATATCGCAAGGAGGCTGGAGCTCGGAAGGATAGGAAAGCGTATATACATAGATCAGATCACGACGGAAACTCAGCGGGCAACGGCTAAAAAACAGAGAGAAGAGATGGGACAGCATGTGATACCTGTTCCGACATTCCAGCTCAAAAGGCAGTTTTCAGGGTACTTCATGCTGCCGGCAAGGAAGCTGCTGAGAGAACTGGGACCATGGCGGGAGATTTCGGAAAAATCCGTGGTAAGACCTACGTACAGTTATCTGGGGCAGTACAGGATATCGGAAAAGGTCTTTTCTGATATAATAGAGTGCGTGAAGAGAGAAGATGCAAATGTTGCGGAAGTCAGCAGGGTGGGTGTAATACGCAGACAGGACGGCATCGATCTGTATGTGACAGTACTTTTCAGGCGCGGCGTGTATCTGCCGGAGGCAGCGAAAGCCTTCCAGCGGAATGCGGCAGATAAAATAGAGAAGATGACATCATTCAATGTGAACAGACTTGATCTGGAAGTGAAAGGGACAGCGTAATGGTAAGAGAAGATAACGAAGTACTGATTGTGGAGGGAGTAAGGGATTTTGATCTCGACAATATATTTGATTGCGGACAGTGCTTCAGATGGGAAAAGACAGATGATGGGATGTATGCGGGAACTGCGCATGGCAGAGTGGCGGTCATGGAGTATGACAAGGCCGGCAGTGTGCTGAAGATACATGGTGCGGATGAAGACGATTACAGGAACATATGGCATCATTATCTCGATCTGGACAGGGACTATTCTGAGATTAAAAAAACGCTTTCCTGCAAAGACGAGGTGATCGCAAAAGCCATCGAATACGGACCAGGCATACGCATCCTTAATCAGGACAAGTGGGAGACTCTGGTTTCATTTATAATATCTCAGAACAATAATATACCTCGCATCAAGAAGTGCATAAACTCGCTGGCTGAAACGCTGGGCAGCAGAGTCGGAACGCTCGATGGAAAGCAATTCTGTGATCTGCCGTCTCCGGAAGTGCTGGCGGGAGCTTCGCTGGATGACCTTTCTCCGTGCCGTCTCGGATACAGAGCGAAATATCTGATAGATACGGCAAAGATGGTCGCGGAGGACGGCATAGAAAGTCTCGAGCGGCTGGGAACGGATGCAGTGAGCTCGGACGAAGCATTTGATCAGCTCAGAAGGTACAGCGGAGTAGGTCCGAAGGTGGCAAACTGCATAGCCCTGTTTTCATTGGGAAAGATAGACAGGTTTCCGATAGACGTCTGGGTCAGGAAGGTCATGAACAGGCTGTATGGCATGGACGAGGGAGACATGAGGGCTATGGCGGACTTCGCGGCGGAACATTTCGGCGAGTACGGAGGAATAGCCCAGCAGTATCTTTTCTATTACATAACTCACAATAAAAATCTGTGATTCTGTGAACGAAGAAAATCAAAAAAGGTAGTTGACAAATAGCGGAAATGGCTGTAAATTATAGTTAGCACTCAGAAATAATGAGTGCTAACAACTGTTGGGCACTGCCAGCATGCCAGATGCCGCAGCGGTCGCGGAGTGAGCTTTGCATAAAGCTCAGACAAAGATGCATATAAAAGGGAAAGACCCTTTTTAAAATTATAAGAAAAATGTAAAGGAGATGACATAATGAGTATTGGAATCAAACCTTTGGGTTCAAGAGTAGTTATCAAGAAAATAGAAGCGGAAGAAAAGACAGCGAGCGGCATACTTCTTACGAGCTCGGCTAAGGAAAAGCCGCAGGTGGCAGAAGTAGTTGCTGTTGGACCTGGAACAGAAGATGAGAAAATGGAACTCAAGACAGGGGATAAGGTCATATTTGCTCAGTATGCCGGTACAGATGTCAAGTACGGCGGCGAAGAGTACTCGATCATGAACCAGAGAGATATTCTGGCGATAGTTGAATAATAAATGGAGGTATTTTGATATGGCAAAAGAATTATATTATGGAGAAGATGCTAGAAGAAAACTTCAGGCAGGTGTAGATAAATTAGCAGATACAGTTAAGATCACGCTGGGACCTAAGGGCAGAAACGTGCTGATCGATAAGAAGTTCGGTTCACCGCTTATCACAAATGACGGTGTTACGATCGCAAGAGAGATCGAGCTCGAGGATTCAGTGGAAAACATGGGTGCGCAGGTAGTCAAGGAAGTCGCTTCCAAGACTAACGATGTGGCAGGAGATGGTACGACTACTGCTACTCTGCTTGCTCAGATCATAATCAAGGAAGGCTTCAAAAATGTTGCTGCGGGAGCCAACCCTATGGTACTCAAGAGAGGTATCCAGGGCGCTGTAGATGTTGCTGTTGACGAGATCAAGAGACTGGCTCAGACTGTAGACAACAAGGACAGCATCGCTCAGGTAGCTGCAGTATCGGCGGCAGACGAGAACATCGGACAGCTGATCGCAGAAGCTATGGAAAAAGTGGGAAAAGACGGAGTCATCACTGTTGAGGAATCAAAGACTATGGGAACTACTCTCGACGTAGTTGAAGGTATGCAGTTCGACAGAGGATACTTTTCACCATATATGGTAACTGACACAGAGAAGATGGAAGCTGTACTGGAAAATCCGTACATCCTGATCACTGACAAGAAGATCTCAAACATCCAGGAGATACTTCCTGTACTGGAACAGGTCGTACAGCAGGGCAGAAAACTGATGATCATCTGTGATGATCTGGAAGGTGAAGCACTGGCTACCATCATCGTAAACAAACTGAAG
>CAVEWO010000137.1:0-5047 GCA_963619345.1 Bacteroidaceae bacterium | reverse complement strand
CCCGGCAGTGGGAAGGATAGAGCCGAAGGCAAGGGTTTCCATCGTGAGATGCTATCTGAAGGAAGCCGGATATGGGGAAATTACTAACCCATGGGCAAATCTCTGATCTGATGAACAGAAATCTCATATGAGGTCTAGCATGAGGATAAGACCGCCTAACAAGTCAAAGCCCGATAACTGCACGGAATCATGCGGGATAAATGTGGCAGATATATGGTTTGTTTTCATCACAGGAATTAGTTGAAAAATTCAACTAATAACAGATAGAAATGCTGCTTTTTATTGAAGAATACTTTTTAAAAATGTATCTTGACCAATAAAAAATAGGATAACTAAGAAAATCCGTTTGCCGGACTATAAATTTTAATAAAAAAATGTTTTTGTTAGACAGTCTGGCGCACGGCAGTGCGAGATGACGGCGGCTAGTCACCGTCTCCTGCTCGATATGGTGTGACTGGAGGTGAGGTTTAACAAGTGGTTGAATCAGCGTCTAAAGCGGAGAGTACAGGCGCACCTTGCTTTGCATAAGAAATCGATGTCAGGAACAGTCCATTTAGTAATGAACGGAAATTTTTTCCGATATAAGTATAAAAGAAAAAGTAATATTGCTGTTTTTAGCACTATAAATGCTTCAAATGCTGTAAAATGACGCTTACAAGCTATATGCAGGGGCTTCCTGGAAGATTTTTTATACTCAAAATCATCGGTTTTTATTGTTTAGTACTAAAACCGTGAGCGACGCTTCTTCAGACATCATATCACCCTGCAGAATTTTCAGCAGAAATCCGCAGTATAACATGATATAATAAAAGACAGATATTAAAGATACGAGGTAAACACAGAATGAAAGATATATACATTGGAGATTTGAAAACGGGTCAGGAATTCATGTCATACTTCATCGTGAAGACTGTGGCAGTGAAGGTCGGTTCGAATAAAAAGGCATACCTTGACCTGCTGCTGGCAGACAAGACAGGCGAGATTTCCGCGAAGAAGTGGGATATCGCAGATGAAGAAATGCCCGGACTGCAGAAAATCAAAGAAGGCAGCGTGATAAAGGTGAAAGCGCTGGTCACTGAATGGAACGGAATGAAGCAGCTGAGAGTCAGCCGTATCAGACAGACGTCGGCAGAAGACGGCATAGTGATGATGGACTACATAAAGGCGGCGCCGGAGGATGCAGCAGAGATGTACGACTATATATACAGCAGAGCGGCGGCTTTTGAAGACAAAGATCTCAGGAATATATGCGTGAAACAGCTGACAGACAACAAAGAGAAACTCATGTACTATCCGGCGGCGCAGAAAAACCATCATGCGGAAATGGCGGGGCTGCTCTATCACGTCAAGAGGATGCTGATGATGGCGGAGAGAGCGTGTGAGGTTTACACGAACCTGAACCGTGAACTCGTGATGACAGGCGTGATTCTGCACGACATGGAGAAGATAAACGAGATCGATTCCAATGAACTCGGCATATCGACAGGCTATTCTTTTGAAGGAAAGATGCTGGGTCATCTGGTTCAGGGCGTGAGGACCATCGACAGGCTGGCAGCAGAGCTCGATATCCCGAGGGAAAAAGCTGTGATGCTGGAGCACATGATACTGTCGCATCACTACGAGCCGGAATTCGGAAGCCCTAAGAAGCCGCTTTTCCCTGAAGCGGAAATGCTGCACTACCTCGACATGGTGGACGCTAAGATGTTCGACATGCAGGAAGCGGTTGAAAAAACTGAACCGGGCTGCTTCAGCGACAGAGTGTGGACGCTGGACAACAGGAATGTGTACAGAGCGACGTGGTAGGAACTGGTCGGGCATATGTTGGAAGAAAAGCAGGGAACGATAGCTGAAATAATTTTTCATAACAGCGAGAACGGATATACAGTCGCGATATTCGAAACCGAAACTGATGCGTTCACGGCAGTCGGGAACCTGCCTGCGGTAACTGCGGGCAGAAGCTACATCCTGCAGGGAGAGTTCACTACACACCCTGTATACGGCGAGCAGTTTTCGATAAAAAGCTTTGAGGAAGTGATGCCGTCGACTGAAGACGGTATCAGGGAATTCCTGGCGTCGGAGGCGATGAAAGGCATAGGACGAAAGACTGCGGCAGCGATAGTTTCGGTTTTCGGGACCGATACGCTAAAGGTAATCGAGGAAGAGCCTCAGCGCCTGACGGATGTCCCGGGGATAGGGAAAAAGACGGCGGAGCGTATTTCGCTGGCATTCGGAAAGCACAGGGAATTCGCAAGCATAGTGCTGTATCTGCAGCAGTTCGGCATAAATGCTGAGTATGCGATGAAGCTGTACCGTGTCTACGGGTCGGGAACGATCGAAGCGGTCAAAGAAAACCCATACAGACTGGTCGAGGATGTTTTCGGCGTCGGGTTCAAAAAAGCGGACAAGATCGCAGATCGCATGGGAGTGGCGAGAGACGATGAGTTCAGAATAAAGAGCGGCGTGAAATTCACGCTGTCGTATTTTGCAGGCGAGGGCAATACGTTCCTGCCGCAGGACATGCTTTGTGAAAAGGCGGGGCAGCTCCTGGAACTGCCTATCGAACTGATCGAGGAGCAGCTTATAGACATGGCGTTCGAAGGCGACATATATATCGAGAAGCTCGACGGACGCAATACAGTCTTTCTGGCGGCATACTATCTGGCTGAGCAGAATGTGTGCAAGTGCCTTTCGGCAATAAACGATGCACCGCTGAAACCGGTCGCAGGCGGCGTAGACAGTCTGATAAGCAGGACCGAGAACGCGACCGGGATATACCTTTCGGAAAACCAGAAGCATGCGGTGAAGACGTCGCTGCAGATGGGAGTTTCGATCATCACAGGCGGCCCGGGAACAGGAAAGACGACGATAATAAATACGATAATAAATATACTCGAGGAAAGCGGCCTGAAGACTGCGATCGCGGCGCCTACGGGCAGAGCGGCAAAGCGCATAACCGAGACCTCGGGACATTACGCATCGACGATCCATCGTCTGCTCGAATACTATTTTTCAGATAGCGAAAACATGATGCGCTTCGGAAAGACAAAAGAGGATCCGCTAGATTACGATGCGGTGATAGTCGACGAAGCGTCGATGATAGATCTGATACTGATGAATGGGCTGGTCAGTGCGATAAGACCGGGGACGAGACTTGTGATAGTCGGCGATGCGGATCAGCTGCCGTCGGTCGGCGCGGGCAATGTGCTGCGCGATATGATCAGCAGCGAATATATATACAGCACGAAGCTGACGGAGATATTCAGACAGGCGAAAGAGAGCATGATCGTCGTCAATGCGCACAGGATAAACCACGGCGAATATCCGGACTGTAATGCAAAGGGCAAGGATTTCTTCCTGCTGAGGCGCACGGCGGAGAAAGAGATGCTGGAGACGATAAAAACTCTATGCCTGAACCGGCTGCCTAAATATTATAGTGATATATCGCCTACTGCCGATATACAGGTACTGACACCGGTAAGGAAAGGGCTGCTGGGAAGCATCAATCTGAATCGGGAACTGCAGGATGTTCTCAATCCGCCAAGCGCGGAGCTGGAGGAAAAGCAGTTCGGAGACCGCATTTTTCGTGAAGGCGACAAGGTCATGCAGATAAAGAACAATTACCAGATGACGTGGAAGAACCTTGAGGACTTTGCAGAAGGAGAAGGCGTATTCAACGGCGACGTAGGCGTGGTACACCGTGTAGACAGGGAGTTCAATGAAGTAACAGTCGTCTACGATGATATAAGATATGTGACGTATAATTTCAATCAGCTCGATGAGCTCGAGCTCGCATATGCTATTACGGTGCACAAGAGTCAGGGGAGCGAATTCCCGATCGTGATAATGCCGGTGAGCTGGTTCCCGCCTGTGCTTGCGACCAGAAACCTGCTGTATACCGGCGTTACCAGGGGGAAGCGTGCGGTAGTGCTGGTGGGCTCGGAAAAGAAGCTGGATGCTATGGTGGACAACGACAGGATAAATGAGCGGTTTTCAGGACTGGGGGTACGCCTGAAACGCATCATGGAAATGGAGTAGGGATTTGAAAAAGGGGATAAAGAGAGAACTGGAGAAAATAAAAAATGAAGTGATGGAGGCTGTGTTTCCGTCAAATATATACTGCATATGCTGCGGCAGTCTGATAGACAGTACGAGGCCGTATTCGATGTGTGACAAGTGTGTCCGGGAGATACACTGGATCGGCAGCCGCACGTGTGAAAAATGCGGCAAGGTGCTGTCCGAAACGTACGGGGGAAACCTGTGCTATGACTGCATGACGTATGTGCATGAGTTTCATAAAGGGTACAGCTGCTTTACATACGGTCTGCATGAACGCGAGCTGCTGTTCGATTTCAAATACAACAACAGGCGATACCTTGCCGGAAAATTCGGCGACATACTTTATGACAGAATTTCTTGTGAAAATATACGTCCGGATGTTATAATACCGGTACCGGTAAGCCGCAGCCGTATGAAAACGCGCGGCTACAACCAGTCGGCACTGCTTGCGAAACGTCTTTCTGAGCGTTGGGGAGTGCCTGCAGACAGCAGTATACTGATCCGCCAGAAGGATACGCCGCCACTTAGAGGACTGGCGCCGGCAGAGCGCGAGGCGAAGCTTGCGGATGCATTTGTGGTGGTTGACGGGAAAAAAGCAAAGATAGCAGGGAAAAGAGTACTGCTGATAGATGATATATATACGACGGGTATCACGGCTGACGCCTGCAGCAGAACATTGCTTGCATCGGGTGCTTTGGAGGTATCGCTGCTCACTCTGGCCTCGGGAGGCAACAGGAAACCTTCGCTTTCATGATGTGTGCGGCTTTGCATGTCAGGCATGCGGCGGCAGGCTGCTGCGGCGTCGAGATATGAAACCGCCGGGCATCATACAGGCAGTAACTGAAAACAACTGAATAAAAGTGATAATGACAGTGCATATACATGGCTCAGGTCTGTGGTTGAAAGGCCAGGCCAGCTACGGGCGAAAGGTCCCACGTAAGCTGATCCGCAAGGCGGCAGTGATCATGGCGTAGTTTAGAAGTAAGTCCTC
>CAVEWO010000136.1:0-5084 GCA_963619345.1 Bacteroidaceae bacterium | reverse complement strand
TCCGTGTACGGCAATCTGGCTAAAAAAGATCTGATCGAGCTCGGAGAGATAGTCTCAAAAGGCGGCACCATCGGCCGGATCGGCCGGACTTCGCTTTTTGAATTCGAAGAAGACGACCATCTTCACTTTGAGATACGCAAGGGCGGCGAGCCAGACGATCCGCACTGCTATATACAGGGCCTATAGGGTCGCTCTTCGATCCCTGCGCACCAGTTTCAGCCATAACAGCGCTTCTGTCATTTCTTTGTGGCGGAAATATGGAAATCATATCCGAATAAACAGTACCGGCCTCAGTTTTATCATGCGGTTTTCATTCTTTGATTTCCATTTTTCAGCCGTGGAAACCACACAGCTGAACACCTCGGCTGAAACCTGTAAAAACAAGTAGCCGGCGTCTTTATATAAAACAGCCGACACGCTGCGATTTTCCATTTTTCAGCCCTCAAGGCCTGCAAATCCCGCTTTTACGGCTGAAATCAGTGCGACACCACTACATTCGCAGCAGACACCATGCCATACACAGCCGACACTACTCCATGCGCAGCCTGGCGGAGGCATTACCAGAACCGCCGGCAGAACATAGCCATCGACAAATGGCACGCTCCGATCAGCGCGCGGGCATTCTGCATACAGCGGACACTCAACATACGGCATTTTACCTCTTGACAAGCCCGGTGATGCGGCTATAATGAATGCGTGAACTAAATAACGGGGAGCTTGTGCAACAGGCTGAGAGGGAACAAAAGTTCCGACCCATGAACCTGATGTGGATAATGCCAACGTAGGAAAAATATTGATATATGTTTTACATTGTGTATCACATATGTAATATGCTTATTACAAAAGTGTATGTACTTCAGGTGCATGCACTTTTTTCTATATCCACAAAAAATAAGGAGGATACGATGAATTACACAACACAGATGGACGCTGCACGAAAAGGAATATTCACGCCTGAACTGATGACTGTTGCCGAAAAGGAAAACATGCCGGCTGAAAAGCTGCAGAAGCTGGTCGCCGAGGGCAAAGTGGCGATATGCGCCAACAAGGCTCACACATGCCTCGATCCGGAGGGTATCGGCAGCATGCTGCGCACTAAGATAAATGTAAATCTCGGGGTTTCAAGAGACTGCAGGGATTACGATCTGGAGATACAGAAAGTGATGCATGCAGTGGAGATGGGTGCAGAATCGATCATGGATCTTTCGAGCCACGGCAGCACACAGCCGTTCAGACAGAAACTGACTTCCGAATGTCCTGCCATAATCGGCACTGTGCCTGTATACGACAGCGTAATACACTATCAGCGTGACCTCGCGGCTCTCACTGCAAAGGATTTTATCGATGTGATACGCCTGCACGCCGAGGACGGAGCAGACTTCGTCACACTGCACTGCGGTATCACGAGAAAGACGATAGATCAGATCAAGAAGCACAAGAGAAAAACCAATATCGTCAGCCGGGGAGGCAGCCTTGTCTTCGCATGGATGAGCATGACCGGCGAGGAGAATCCTTTCTACGAATATTATGATGAGATCCTCGACATCTGTGAAAAACACGATGTCACTATTTCGCTAGGTGATGCATGCCGTCCGGGATGTCTTGCGGATGCTGGCGATGTATGCCAGATCGAGGAGCTCGTAAGGCTTGGCGAACTGACAAAGCGCGCGTGGGATCACAATGTCCAGGTAATGGTCGAAGGCCCGGGGCATGTGCCGCTCGACCAGATCGCTGCAAACATGAAGATCCAGGAAACACTCTGCATGGGCGCTCCGTTCTATGTGCTCGGGCCTCTCGTTACCGATATCGCCATGGGGTACGACCACATTACCGCTGCTATCGGCGGCGCTGTAGCTGCGATGCACGGAGCGGCTTTTCTGTGCTACGTTACGCCGGCTGAGCATCTGGCTCTGCCGAATATCGATGATGTAAAACAGGGGATCATCGCTTCCAAGATAGCGGCTCATGCAGCTGACATCGCAAAGGGTATCCCGGGGGCGAGGGATATAGACGACAGGATGGGTGATGCGAGAAGGAACCTCGACTGGGATGCACAGTTCGAATGCGCGCTGGATCCTGTGACTGCAAAGGCCATCCGTGACAGCAGAAGTCCCGAGGAGGATCACAGCGACACATGCAGCATGTGCGGGAAGTTCTGCGCAGTCCGCAGCATGAACAAGGCTCTCGCGGGAGAGATTATCGACATCCTTTAACCGGCGGGATGTTCTGCTAATCTTATATGCGGCCGGCGTCTGCATGATCGAAAATACCGGGCCGAGCATGAGGCGGTGGCTAACCGCCGTCCTCTCACAGCATAAAACCGGGAGTACAGAACTGTCTGCACTCCCGGTTTGTTTTTATCGTTCGGTTATTCTGTTTTGATATCGCTGTCACACAGTCCGTTCGACAGACCCGACAAAGCCGACAGTTCTGTTAAACACTGCCGATCAGGCAGGCCTGACAGACCCGGCAGAGCCGCTCAGACCGTGAACTTGACGTAATTTATATTCTTTCCGCGTCCGCTGAATTTATCTTCATACTCGGTAGTCGTGTCTTTCGACTTGAAACTGCTGCTGTGAAGATCTCTGGTCTGTTCCGTGATCTGATAGCCCGCAGCCTCTATCTCCTCAAGTGTAAAATCGTACAGCGCATCGTTATCCGTCTTCACTTCCACGAAGCCGCCCGGCTTCAGCGCCCAGGCATAATCTCTCAGCCTGTCTCTGTAGGTTAGCCTGCGCTTTTCATGACGCGCCTTCGGCCACGGATCACTGAAGTTGAGATATACTCCCGACAGCTGGTTTTCATAAAAAAGCTCATCCATCGAGTGCACGAAAGTCAGCATGAATCTTAGATTGGAAAGCTGCCCTGTATCTCCATCGAGCTCCCTCGCCTTTTCAAGCGCACGCAGGATCACTGTCTCCTGACCCTCTATCGCGATGAAATCCGCTTCAGGATGATCCATCGCCTTGCTTGTGATGAACTGACCTTTTCCGCAGCCTATTTCAAGAAAAAGCTCGCGCCCTCCCCGGTCAGATCCAAAATAGTCCATCGCAGGATCATGCTCGCGTGCAGCAGCATCCGTTCCGCCGCTTTCTGCGCCGCTGCGCTTTCTCTCACGCAGACACTCCGATCCGCGCCGGCTGTCAGCCGACTGCGGCTTTTCTATCATATATGCACTGCAGTCCTGCAGCCTCTTGTCAAGATCTTTTGCTTTTCGCTGTCTCATATGCAAATCCTCTCCAGCACTATCACCGCGATGAATGCCGCAAACACCAGCGATGCCGCCAGGTCGCGCTTTTGCAGCTTCATGCCGTTCATCCTCGTACGTTTTATACTGCCGCCGTAGCACCTCGCCTCCATAGCCATCGCGAGATCCTGAGCTATCCTGAAAGCGCTTATGAAAAGCGGTACCAGGATAGGTACCAGCGCCTTCGCTCTGCGCAGGAGATTACCGCTTTCAAAATCGGCACCTCTGGCCTGCTGGGCTTTCATGATCTTGTCTGTCTCCTCGAGGAGCGTCGGTATGAATCTGAGCGCTATCGTCATCATCATTGCCAGCTCGTGAGCAGGAAGTCCTAATCGCTTGAACGGTGAAAGCAGTGCTTCTATGCCGTCGGTAAGGCTTATCGGCTTCGTCGTGAGCGTCAGCAGAGATGAACCTATTATCAGCAGTATGAGACGCACGGCCATGAATACCGCAGTGCGCAGCCCTTCTTTAGTTATCGAAAGGAACCAGAACGATACGAGCACCTCACCCCTGACCATGAACATGTTTATCAGGAACGTGAATGCAATGATCAGAAATACCGGTTTCAGACCTCTCAGTATGAATTTCAGCGGCACCTTCGATATCGCTATCGTTGCCGCAAGTCCGATGAAAGCGATCCCGAATCCGATAAAATCATCGACCACAAACAGGGCTACGATATAAATCAGCGTAGCCATTATCTTCACTCTAGGGTCAAGTCTGTGTATATATGAACTTCCGGGATAATACTGTCCCAGTGTGATATCTCTTATCATTTCGCCAGTACCTTCGCTATCTCTTCTGCCGCTTCATCCATCGTCAGGCAGTCAGTATTTATATCCATTCCGGCTTTCCTGAGCCGCATCATGATCTCCATCGAATCCGGCAGCGCCAGCCCCATGGACTTGAGTTCCTCCCCGCGCGAAAAAACTTCCGCGGGAGTCCCATCCATCACAAGTCTGCCGTGATTCATGACAAGCACCTTGTCGGACATCCTCGCGATATCATTCATATTGTGGGAAACGAGGAAAATTATATTCTTCGATCTGCTGTGTATAGTCTCCACCATATTCAGGATATCAGCATGTGCCTTTGGATTCAGTCCCGCTGTGGGTTCGTCCAGGATCAGCACTTCAGGCTTCATCGCTATCACGCCTGCTATCGCTGCACGTCTTTTCTGTCCGCCGGAAAGCTCGAACGGCGATACATTTTTGACTTTCTCATAATCCAGCCCGACCATTTCGATGGCCTCTTTCACGCATTCGTCGATCTCCGCCTCGGAAAGTCCCAGGTTCACCGGCCCGAAAGCCACGTCCTTTGCAACCGTTTCCTCAAAAAGCTGATATTCAGGATACTGAAAAACCAGCCCTATCTTCTTTCTTATCTCTCTCATCACAACGCCGTCAGCCGTTATATCAGTGCCGCCGACCACTATGGAGCCCGACTTTGGCTTCAGCAGGCCGTTGAGATGCTGCACCAGCGTGGACTTCCCGGATCCCGTATGGCCTATTATCCCTACCAGCTGACCGTCCTGTGCACTGAATGTCACATCTTCGAGCGCGACTGATTCATGCGGCAGCCCTTCATTGTATATATGAGTGAGTTCTTTTACTTCTATCGACATAAGTGCGCCACCATATCATCTATAGTCAAGATGCCTTCCGGAATATCTATATTTTTTTCTCTGAGCTTGAGCGCCAGATCGACCGCCGGCGGAACATCCAGGCTCAGTTCCTTGAGCTTCGCCGCGTCGCGGAATATCTCGTCCGGCGCACCTTCCATCTTCTTGACGCCGCGATCCATCACGATGATCCTGTCTGCCTGAGCCGCTTCTTCC
>CAVEWO010000135.1:0-5116 GCA_963619345.1 Bacteroidaceae bacterium | reverse complement strand
GGCATCACATCACCGGACGGAAGAGTATTCGGCAAGATGGGGCATTCGGAAAGGATCGGCAGAGATCTCTACAAGAACGTTCTCGGCGAGAAAGATCAGAAGATCTTCGAGTCGGGTGTGAAATACTTTAAATAGATGAGACCCCTGCTGCGGGACGGCGCTCGTCGCCGCCCTCGCAGGGATAACCTTAATGTCGGTCTTCGACCGACACACTAATGAAACACCACAAGGGTGTAACCTAGATGTCGATCTTCGACCGACAAACATATGAAACCCTAAAGGATAACCTTTATGTCGACTTGCAGTCGACACACTAATGAAGCTCCCTGCGGGAGTAACCTGATGTCGGCCTTCGACCGACACATTAATGAAAGGAGTGCATTATGAAGGTTGGAATAGTTATGGGCAGCAAATCGGATTATCCGGTAGTCCAGAAGGCAGAGCAGATGCTCGAAAATTTCGGCGTAGAATATGAAACAAGGATTGTTTCGGCACACAGGACGCCGAAACAGGCGGAACAGTTCGCGGCAGACGCAGAGGCGAACGGTTTTGGCTGCATCATAGCAGCGGCAGGCAAAGCTGCGCATCTGGCGGGAGTCCTGGCGGCAACGACGCCGCTGCCGGTGATAGGTATCCCGATGAAATCAAGCACTATGGACGGACTCGATTCGCTCCTTTCCGTGGTGCAGATGCCAAAAGGCGTGCCGGTAGCAACCGTTGCGATAGACGGCGCAGAAAACGCAGCGCTGCTGGCGGTCCAGATCCTGAGCACAGCAGAACCGGCGCTCAGAGAAGCGATCAAGGCTTTCAAGAAAAAGCAGGAAGAAGACATCATCGCGCTCGACCGCGAATTCAACGAAGCGAAAAACAAATAGCATGAACAGCATGAACGATACAGACAGCAGATAACACGATACACAGGAGGTTTACGATATGAAGAAATTAGAACAGCTTTACGAAGGCAAGGCAAAGAAAGTTTTCAGGACAGACGACCCGAAATGTCTGATAGTCGATTATAAAGACGATGCGACAGCATTCAACGGCGAGAAAAAAGGCCAGATCGTTGGAAAAGGCGTAGTCAACAACACGATGACGAACATCATCCTGCAGCTTCTGGAGCAGAAGGGCGTGCCTACTCACTACGTTGAGCAGATCAGCGACAGAGAGACGATCGTAAAGGCAGTGAAGATCCTTCCGCTGGAAGTCATTACCAGAAACATCTCAGCCGGCTCCTTTGCAAAGAGATACGGCGTTGAAGAAGGCATCGTGTTCGACAAGCCGACATTCGAGCTTTCATACAAAAACGACGACCTCGGCGATCCGCTCATGTGTGAGTCACATGCACTCGCGCTCAAGCTGGTGACAGAGGAACAGCTCGAAAAAGTGAAGTCATACACGGCGACAGTAAACGAAACGCTGAAGGAATTCTTCCTCGACAAAGGCCTCAAGCTGGTCGACTTCAAGATTGAGTTCGGACTTTACGACGGTGAAGTGATCCTGGCAGACGAGATCTCACCTGATACATGCAGACTCTGGGACGTAGAGACGAATGAAAAGATGGACAAGGACAGATTCAGACGAGACCTCGGCAAGATCGAAGAGACATATGCCGAAGTCCTCAGAAGGGTGAAAAACGACTAGCCCGCACTTTTGCGAGAAAAATCACGTTAAAGATCCGTGTGTGGAGGAGAATACAATGGAAGAAAAGAAACTTACATATAAAGACGCCGGTGTTGACACCAAGGAAGGCGAGCGAGCGGTATCGCTGATGAAAGAGCACGTGAAAGGGACTTTCAACGAAAACGTGCTGACAGGCCTCGGCAGCTTCGGCAGCCTTTTCAGTCTCGATGTGAAAGGCATGACTCAGCCGGTGCTGGTGTCCGGAACTGACGGCGTGGGAACGAAGCTCAAGATCGCATTCCTGATGGACAGGCATGACACCGTAGGTATCGACTGCGTTGCGATGTGCGTCAACGACGTGCTGTGCCAGGGTGCAAAACCGCTGTTTTTCCTGGATTACATCGCCACAGGCAAGGTAAAGGCGGAAAAGATCGCGGATATCGTAAAGGGGATAGCTGACGGCTGCAAACAGTCTGGCAGCGCGCTCGTAGGCGGAGAGACTGCCGAGATGCCGGACTTTTACAGTGAAGGCGAATACGACATGGCAGGGTTTTCGGTGGGTATCGTGGACAAAGACAGGATCATAACAGGAGAAAAAATCGCTGTCGGCAACAAGATCATAGGCATCCCGTCGAGCGGCATCCACAGCAACGGATATTCGCTGGTTAGAAAAGTTTTCTTTGACAAGATGAACATGAAAGTGACCGATTATGTCGAGGAGCTGGGACAGACTCTCGGAGAGGCTCTGCTGACTCCGACAAAAATATACGCAGACGCATGCGATGCGGTACTGCCGAAATTCGATATAAAGGGGATAGTTCATATAACCGGAGGCGGATTCTTCGAAAATATTCCTAGGATCCTCCCTGCCGGCACAGCTGTTTCCATCAGCGTGGGAAGCTGGGAAGTGCCGCCGATCTTCCCGTATATCAAGAAGTGCGGCAACATAGACAGGAAAGAGATGTTCTCGACCTACAACATGGGTGTGGGGATGATGATGGTAGCCGATGCTGCGGATGCCGACGCTGTAGTGGCTGCGCTGGCGGCTGCGGGTGAAAACGCATCGGTGATAGGCGAAGTCGTGGAAATGAAGGATGAAAAAGTCATTCTCAACTATAACGAATAGAGGTCAGGGAAAATGAGTGATAAAACGAAGGTGGCTGTTCTTGTATCGGGCGGGGGTACTAACCTGCAGGCGCTGATAGACAAGATCGCGGCAGGGGAACTTCCTGAAGCGGAGATAGTCAAGGTCATATCGAGCAAAGATGGCGCGTTCGCACTGGAAAGGGCTGCACGTGCGGGCATCCCTACGGCTGTTGCAAAGTCGCAGGCTGATGTGCTGGCGGAGCTTCGAAGTTCCGGTGCGGATATGGTCGTGCTGGCAGGCTACATGAAGGTGCTTTCACCGGAGATCATAGAAAATTACAGGAACAGGATAATCAACATACATCCGTCGCTGATACCGAAGTACTGCGGCAAGGGGTTCTACGGGATCAGAGTGCACCGGGCGGTGATAGCCGGCGGTGAAAAGGAAAGCGGCGCGACCGTGCATTACGTCGACGAAGGTGTCGATACGGGCAGGATCATCCTGCAGGAAAAGGTGCCGGTACTGCCGGGAGACACGCCTGAGGAACTGGCGGCCAGAGTGCTGGTGACGGAGCACAGGCTTCTGGCAGAAGGCCTGAGGATCGCGATAGCAGAGATGGGAAAATAAACCTGAGGGGTTGATGCCCCTTGAGGGGTAGTCAGATGTCGACCGGGCGGCCGACAAATCAATGAAGCCCCTGGAGGGATAACCTGATGTTGATCTCAGATCGACAAATTAATGAAATACCGCAAGGGCATAACCTTTATGTCGACTTGTCAGTCGACAAATCAATGAAAGGAGCATTTTAATGGGTGGAGTAATAGGTTTTGTTTCAAAACAGGACTGTGTGATGGATCTGTTCTTCGGCACAGACTACCATTCACACCTCGGAACAAAGAACGGAGGAATGTGCGTGCTGCAGGACAGCGGCAGCTTCAACCGTTCGATCCATAATATAGAGAACTCACCTTTCAGAAGCAAATTTGAAGAGGACATAGAAGAGATGTCCGGAAAGATGGGAATAGGCGCAATAAGCGACGGCGATCCGCAGCCGCTGACAGTCCGCAGCAGGCAGGGAGACTACGCCATCACTACGGTAGGGCGCATAAACAATAAAGCCGAACTCGTAAATGAACTGCTGGACGGCATGTCGGGACAGTTCATGTCGATGAGCGGAGGAGATATAAACAATACGGAACTCGTGGCAGCGCTTGTTTCCACGGGAAAAGACCTCGTGGACGGCATCAAGATCGCACAGGCGAAGATCGACGGATCCATGACGATGCTGATACTCACGAAGGACGGTCTTTACGCGGCAAGAGACAAATACGGCAGGACGCCGCTGATCATCGGGCAGAAAGACGGCGCGTACTGCGCAGCTTCGGAGTCGTTCGCAATCATAAACGTAGGATACCGATACAAGCGCGAGCTGGGACCGGCCGAGATCGCATTCATCACTTCGGACGGCGAAGAAACAGTTGCCGATCCGCAGAAGGAAATGAAGATCTGCGCATTCCTGTGGACGTATTTCGGATATACGACTTCGATATACGAAGGCCGCAACGTCGAGCTCATGAGAAACAGCAACGGCGGACTCCTTGCGGAAAAGGACGGAGACCTCGACGTCGACTACGTTGCAGGGGTGCCGGACAGCGGAGTGGCTCACGCGCTGGGATATGCCAATAAATCAAGAGTGCCTTATGCGAGACCTCTCATCAAATACACGCCGACATGGCCGAGAAGCTTTATGCCTCAGAACCAGAAGGCGAGAGACCGCATAGCGAAAATGAAGCTAGTACCGGTTTTCCAGATCATAAAGGACAAGAAATTCGTGCTGATAGACGACTCGATCGTAAGAGGGACACAGCTTTCCCAGACGGTCAGCTACCTGATAGACAACGGCGCGAAAGAGATACACGTAAGGTCGGCATGTCCGCCTATAATGTACGGATGCAAATACCTGAATTTTTCACGTTCGGTAAGCGACATGGAGCTCATCACAAGACGAGTCATACGCGACCTCGAAGGCATAGAAGCTGATGAGATCTCACAGGAGCTGCTCGCCGAGTATACAGACGGCAAGACCGGGAAGCATCAGGCGATGGTAGAAGAAATAAGGAAGAGACTCAAATTCGACAGTCTGAGATTCCAGGATCTCGAGGACACAGTCAAGGCGATAGGCGTAGACAAATGCAGGCTCTGCACCTATTGCTGGGATGGAAGGGAGTAGATCACAATGCAGAAAAAATCACTGTCATCACTGCTCAGCAGCAATGCGTACCCGGGCAGAGGCATAGTAATAGGAAAATCAGAAGACGGCAGATACGCAGTGACGGCGTATTTCATCATGGGCAGGAGCGTAAACAGCAGGAACCGCGTGTTCGTGACGCAGGACGAGGGCATCAGGAC
>CAVEWO010000134.1:0-5137 GCA_963619345.1 Bacteroidaceae bacterium | reverse complement strand
CGTGATGAGTGCGCCGGACTGGTTCAACGACGCTTACCGCCTGATGGAGTTCGGATTCAGGCAGTGAGCCGGCATGATGGCGACAGCTGCGGTATGGCGGAACCGCGCCAGGCGCTGCACATGAGTGCCGGATAAAACGTGCCCGCAGCTTTGCATGATCATCTGACGCGGCGCGGATAGGGCGAACCCATCGGCCTCCATATGCATAATATGAGAGTATGAAAAGGCATAGCCGCGACGGGCTTTGCCTGAGGATGTGCATATTTGGAGGCGTGACATGACATATATGAACGGTTTGTGCGTCGATGCCGGAACGGACAACTGCCCCTGCCCGCTCGCCGAGACAGGGGACTGCCTTGTCTGCAGCAGACTGGCGGGCAGGCGGGAATGCGGCTGCAGCTGGGCCGGCGTTTGTGTATATAACGAGTTTGTACAGAATGGGAAAATGGTGAGACAGCAGCGCAGGAACAAGCCTGTGGAAATTATTAAAAAAGTATGGTACGACAGTGATCTGCTGGTAATAGTGCTGAAGGTGTCCCGGGGATTTGCACTGAAAGCTGCGCAGCCGGGCTCGTTCGTATTCATAAATGCGGTGGGAAGCAGTGAACTGGCAAATGTGCCGGTATCGGTGATGCGCAGTGACGTGGAAAACGGCAGGCTGTTTCTCGCGCTGAAGGTGATCTCGGCAAAAACCAAGGCTGTGGCAGAGGCGGCTGATCAGCTCGTGCTTAGGGGTGTTTACAGAAACGGACTTATAGGCGGAGGCATCTCAGGGCTGAAGGAGGATCTGAGCGGCATTTCGCCGGCAGAGGCACAGCCGCGCTGGCTGATAATAACAAAGGGAACAGGGTTCGCACCGGCTGTTAATCTGCTGACCGCAGCCGGCGGCAGGGTAGCTGCGGATCTTCTTATAGACAGTGATAAGATCTGCGGCGAGATCGTGGCAGACAGTATGCAAGGACTTTCGGATGAAAACCTTTCGATCAGGAAAGTTTCTCTTCAGGAGCTCACTGAAACCATGATATCTGAGCGTGCTAAGGGCAGACCGGGTCATATGGCCGGGAATTACAGGACAGACGATTACGACAGGATCATCATAATGGCGTCTGACTATTATATAAAAACTCTTGCAGAGTGCATGGATATACCTGCAGGCAAGCTGGTGTTCTGCAATAATTTCAGGATGTGCTGCGGCGAGGGTATCTGCGGTGCATGCGGGCATACGGATGAGAGCGGCAGCGTCAGCAAGATGTGCAAATGCCGCAGTGCAGATGTGACAGGGCTGCTGTGAGCACAGCCGGGGCAGGCTCGAGTCTGGATTCGAGATCTGGATTCGAGCAGCCTCATGCTGGGGTTCTTTAAAGCGGCATGAAAAGGCCGAACGCTGTCAAAAAATGTATATAAGTGCAAATTTATATTGACCAATGCATAAATATACGGTAAAATAAATAAGTGCTGTTCCGGCACTTGTTTGTTTTTTGTGAGAGTTTTGGTTAAGGAGAAGTAACGAAATGGAAAACGAAAAAGAAAAAAACAGAACGCCAAGGACTCCTAGGATCTATCACCCGCTTATAACCTTTGCTATACTCATTGCAGTAATGGTTATAGCTATAGTTAAATACGGTGTGGACGTCCATGTGCCTATGTTCATAGGAGTTATCGCGGCGGCATGTATGGCTCTGTATCTCGGCAATGCCTGGGATGCCATAGAAAGAGCTATGATGAATGGTATATACAATGCGCTTCAGTCTGTAATGATCCTGCTGATAGTGGGTATACTGATCGGAGTTTGGATAGTAGGAGGAGTCGTGCCGTCGATGATATACTACGGACTCAAGCTTCTGTCACCTTCAGTGTTTCTTGTTGCAGCTGTGCTGATCTGCTCGATCACATCGCTGGCGACAGGCACATCGTGGGGAACGATGGGGACTATGGGGCTGGCGCTCATCGGCATAGCTGTAGGACTCGGGATACCGGTGCCTATGGCGGCCGGAGCTATAATATCAGGTGCATATTTCGGGGACAAGATGTCGCCGCTTTCTGATACGACTAATCTGGCACCTGCAATGGCAGGGACTGACGTCTTCACACATGTGAAGTTTATGATGCTTCCTACGGCCATAGCCTACGGAGTGACACTGGCAGCGTTTGCGATAATGGGACTGACACATGTCAGCACAGGAAAATCTGCGGACATGTCGGCTGTACTGGAGATGAGTGACGGACTGGCAGCCAATTTTCATATAAGCCCGCTGCTTCTGATACCGCCGCTGATCGTTATCGTTGCGGTCGCACTCAAGGTGCCTGCCATACCCGGGATAACACTTGGAATAATATCAGGCGGCATCGTGGGAGTGATATTCCAGGGTGATGCTGCATCACTGGGAGTGCTGCTGGATGCGGGAATGAACGGGAACGTCAGCGAGACAGGCATTGAAGCACTGGATTCGCTTCTTACATCAGGCGGCATCATGAACATGATGAGTTCGATCTCTCTTACGATAATAGCTATGATGTTCGGGGGCATCATGGAAGAAACCGGTCAGCTGGAAGTGCTGGTGCAGAAGATAATAGGGCTTGCAAAACGGCCGGCCGGGCTTGTCGTTACAACCGAAGCGACGTGCATACTCAGCAATGCAGCGATGCCGGAGCAGTATATATCCATAGTTGTGCCCGGCAGGATGTACGCAGACACATACAAGAAAATGGGACTTCATCCCAAGACACTGTCCAATGCACTGGAGAGTGCAGGCACGGTAACATCTGCGCTGATCCCGTGGAATACATGTGGTGTATTCATACTCGCTACGCTGAATGTTTCAACTGTGGAATACCTGCCTTATGCGGTATTCAATATCTCGATGCCTATAATCGTTGCGATCATGGCATATATGGGGTACACGGTGGCTGATAAGGACGGAGTGAGAATGACGAAAAGAGCGCAGGCAAAGAAAAAGGCGCAGCTTCAGGAGCAGGCATAACACGTGCTCCGGCGCAGGGTCGGCAAAGCGGAGATACGCTGAGGAATCGCACCGGCCTGAAGTGATGAAATCAATAAACTACAGACCTTGCAGGAAACTGCAGGGTCTTTTTTACACAAAGTTTATGTTTTTAGCAAAAAGTCGTTCGAAAAAGTTGACGGCAATATAAAAAAGTCCCTTGAAAAAGTTGAGGCTTTGTCAAAAAGTCCATTGAAAAAGTTATATTATTGAGTTACTCTGTTAATAATAGCTTATATAGAGACAAGGAGGAACTTGGGATGCTAAAAAGAAAGATTGAACATCGTCTTATTGAATGGAAAAACTCAGTTAATAAAAAACCATTATTAATAAAGGGGTGCAGACAGTGCGGCAAAACATTTTCTGTGCTTGAATTCGCAAAGAAAAATTATGCCAATGTTGTCTATTTGAATTTCTTTGAAAATCCTGATTACTGTTCTGTTTTTGAAGGTTCATTGGAAATCGACAATATTATCATGCTTTTATCTGCACTGCTTGGCGATGCAGCAGTGTTTGAAGCCGGGAACACCATAATAGTATTAGATGAAATACAGGAATGTCCCGGTGCGAGAACTGCTCTTAAATTCTTTCACCTTGACGGGCGTTTTGATGTGATCGGAACAGGATCTCTTCTGGGGGTGCGGGGTTACGGTAAAGAACCAAAATCTGTTCCGGTAGGCTATGAAAGAGTAATTGACATGTATCCTTTAGATTTTGAGGAGTTCTTGTGGGCCAATGGCATTTCAGATGCTATTATCAAAACTTTAAAAAAATATATAAGTGATGCGGCACCGGTTCCCGAAGCTTTGCATAACAGAATGAGACAATTACTTCTGCAATATACTGTCGTTGGAGGTATGCCTGATGTAGTTCAAACTTTTATCGATACTAAACAGATGGATGAAGTTTTAAGACTTCAAAGGGATATTGTCCGTTCATATGAAGATGATATGATAAAATATGCGGAGAAAAAAGATAAATCGAGCATTATTGAGTGTTTTCAGTCTATCCCGAAACAATTGAGTAAAGAAAACAAGAAATTCCAGTATTCTGTTGTTAAGAAGGGATCGACTTCATCTAAATATGCAGGGAGCCTACAGTGGATAGAAGACGCAGGAATAATATCCAGATGCTATAATCTCAGTATTACAGAACTTCCTCTGGATGGAAATGCGCAGGAAAATATTTTCAAGGTATATATGCGTGACTGTGGTCTTTTCGTAAGCATGCTTGAAGATGGTACTCAATATGACATACTGCAGGGTAATCTATACGGGTATAAAGGTGCTATTTTTGAAAATCTGATTGCAGATATTTTTGCGAAAATGGGGCGTAAGCTGTATTATTTTCATAAAGATTCCGGATTGGAAGTGGATTTTGTGATCAGATACAAAGGAGAGTGTACTCTGGTGGAAGTAAAAGCATCTTCCGGCAATACTAAAAGCACAAGGACAATACTGAAGCATCCTGAAAAATATCATGTATATTCTGCAATAAAGCTTGGTGATTATAATGTAGGAAAAGCTGATGAGATACTCACGCTGCCGCTTTATATGGCTTTCCTGCTCACGGAAGTGTAGTGTGTATCCCTGTTCCTTGAGGAACAGAGGGTCTTTTATTTTGGTAAAAAAGTGAAAATGTGGTATACTTTAGATGCTATGGATAAATCACTGATAAAAGCGATATGCATCATAACGGCGTTTTCGATGACGGCTGCTCTGATAATAGGATCAATAGCGACACTGAGGAGCACATCGTTTCTTGCAGCCGAAATAGATGAAAAAATCGTTGCAACAACTGAAAAATACGCCAACGACTTCAGTGCGGAGTTCAACCACATGGAGGGTCTGACAAATTCACTGGCATCGTACGTCAGGACGACATTTGATGCAGAGGAGTTCAAAAGCGATCGAGAAGGATACATGGACGCATACAAGGAGGAGCTGGCAAAGCTGATAAAGAACGATCTTTTATCGATCAAAAGCACGCACAGTCTTTACGTGACATTCAATCCGGAGCTGACGAACAGAGATGAAGAAGTCTGGTATTCGGCAATGGATGGTGAGATAAAAGCGATCAATGCAGATTTTAAAAACAACAAAAGGGACTTCACGCTGCCGTATGAGAAGGAGATGGAG
>CAVEWO010000133.1:0-5158 GCA_963619345.1 Bacteroidaceae bacterium | reverse complement strand
GGAGGGGAACATGGTACAATTTCATGCAACAACTATCGTAGCAGTCAGAAGAGGACCGGACGATATCTGCATCGGCGGAGACGGCCAGGTCACGATGGGAGAGACTGCCATAATGAAAAACGGCGCTAAAAAAGTGAAGAAGATCTATAAAAATACAGTTATAACCGGTTTTGCGGGATCTGTTGCGGATGCTTTTTCGCTGACGGAAAAATTCGAGAGCAAGCTCGATGAACACGGGGGGAACCTGAAACGTGCGGCAGTTGCACTGGCTCAGCTGTGGCGTTCAGACAAGGCTATAAGAAACCTTGAAGCGCTTATGATCGTTGCTGATAAATCGGATATGCTGGTCCTTTCGGGAACCGGTGAAGTAATCGAACCTGATCAGCCTTTTGTCGCGATAGGCTCAGGGGGCAATTATGCATATTCTGCGGCTAATGCCCTCTATAACAATACAGAACTCGGAGCAGAGGAAATAGTAAGAAAATCACTGGAAATCGCGGCGTCGATCTGCGTTTATACCAACGATCATATTTCTGTAGAAAAATTATAGGAGGTAAATGATGGCCAACAAGCTTTATCAGATGACGCCTAAAGAAATAGTGGGCGAACTGGATAAATATATAATAGGGCAGGATGAAGCGAAAAAGTCTGTAGCGATCGCTTTGAGGAACAGATACAGAAGGAGTCTCCTATCAGAAGAAATGAGGGAGGAGATTACCCCTAAGAACATACTTATGATGGGACCAACAGGGTGTGGTAAAACAGAAATCGCAAGAAGACTTGCGAAGCTGATGGACGCTCCGTTCGTAAAGGTGGAGGCTACAAAGTTCACGGAAGTCGGATATGTGGGACGTGATGTAGATTCCATGGTAAGAGATCTTGTCGAGGCTTCAGTAAGAATAACGAAGCAGGCAATGCTTGAAGAAAAGTATTCTGTCGCAGATGAGATCGTAGAAGAGAAAATAATAGAAGCTATAATTCCGGGAAAAAAGAAAGCGGCATCCGGAAACCAGAATAGAGGGCCTTTTGATTTCATTCTGGGAAACAGCGGATATCTCAGTCAGAAGGAGCAGTATGAACAGCAGCAGGCTGAAGAACATCAGAATGAACCTGACATGCTCGCCAGAGAACAGGTCAGACAGCAGCTTCGCGAAGGACTTCTGGAAGAACAGTATATAGAGATACAGGTGACAGATGCTCCTAAAACGAATGCTCTGGATATGGGTAACGAGGGCATGAGCATAGCGATAGGAAACATTTTCGGCGACATGGCGCCGAAACGAATGAAAAATAAAAAAGTAAAAGTAAAAGATGCCAGGAAAATCCTGCGTGACGAAGAGGCGCAGAATCTGATAGATATGGACCAGGTGACGGATGATGCATTGCAGAATGCAGAACAAAACGGTATAATCTTTATCGATGAAATTGATAAGATCGCATCGGGCTCAAGCTACAGAAGTGGTGCCGATGTTTCGCGGGAAGGGGTTCAGAGAGATATCCTTCCTATCGTTGAAGGCAGCGTTATAAATACAAAGCACGGTCCGGTGAAGACTGATCATATACTCTTCATAGGAGCGGGGGCTTTCCATACAGCGAAACCTACTGACCTCATACCGGAGCTTCAGGGGCGTTTCCCGATAAGAGTAGAACTGGAGAACCTCGACAAGGATACGTTCGTAAAGATCCTTACGGTGCCGGAAAACGCTTTGCTCAAGCAGCATAAGGCTCTGCTTGAAACCGAGGGGATAGAAATCGAATTTACAGATGAAGCTGTTGATGAAATAGCCACTATGGCGTTTCTGATGAATGAACAGACCGAAAATATAGGTGCAAGAAGACTGCATACGATACTGGAAAAACTTCTGGAGGATATTTCTTTCAACATCCCGGATATGGATGATGAGAAAATTACAATTGATCAGCAGTACGTGAAAGAAAAATTTGCTGAGAAAATACATCCGGAGGATATAGACAAGTATATATTGTGATCAGGCGGCCTGACAGGAACTCCATTGGTATCTGGATACAACAGATGTTAGTGGAGTTCTGTCGATTGTTTGCAAAAGAACAAATTAAACAAGCGGAATGTGAAGAAAACAGCACTTTTGTGTCAATTGTGTGAAAAAACGGTAATTTTGGAAAACTCAAAAAATATCGTTGCTTTCTTGAGCGTGAATGTATATAATATACATGATATGTAAAAATTTAAATATAATTATAAAATATAGTAGTTTAAATCAGATGAGGTAGAAAATGAATATGTTATCAAAGGTAAGAAAGCTGAACTGGATGCTCCAGGAGAGCCCGACAGGAGCATTTTCGTTTGATGAAATGTGTGAACTCATGAGTGAGCTTATGAATGCGAATGTTTATATCGCAAATCGTAATGGAAAAGTGATCGGAGTGGGATATAAAATAAAGTCAGACAGCATGGCGATTTCTGATGCAGAGACGGGTTCGCAGGTATTTCCGGAGGAATATAATGAAGAGCTGATGCGTGTCAGAGAAACTGTTGCGAATATTTCAGGTGAAGAAGCGCTCAAGATATTCAAGTACGATTATGACACATCGGACAAGCTTCATACTATCATTCCGATATTAGGCGGAGGAAAGAGATGGGGAACACTGATACTTACGCGATACAGCCCTGAGTTCACAGAGGAAGATCTTGTTCTCGGTGAATATGGTGCAACTATAGTCGGAATGGAAATACAGAGAAGAAAGTCTCTGGAAAGAGAAGAAGAAGAGAGAGAAATCGCAATGGTGCAGATGGCGATAGGGACGCTTTCGTATTCGGAAATAGAAGCTGTACAGCAGATATTTGCCGAGCTCGACGGAGACGAGGGTCTTCTTGTTGCCAGCAAGATAGCGGACAGATCCGGGATCACCAGATCTGTTATCGTCAACGCACTCAGAAAGCTTGAGAGTGCGGGTGTCGTAGAATCCAGATCGCTCGGAATGAAAGGAACAAGGATTAAAATCACTAATTCCAAATTCAAGGAAGAACTCAACAAGATGGCTATATAAGATATATGCGTATCTTTTGAATACGCTCCGAAATGATGACAGAAAACTTCTGTTTTGCATAATATGTAAAGCAGGAGTTTTTCGTTTTTTTGAGGAGCTGTAGAGATATGCCAGGTAAATCAAGCGTGAAAAGAAGAAGGCTGGGAAAGTGTGTAAGATACGGCAGAAGGAGCAAAGTGCGCAGATTTGTGCTGATACTGTTCATAGCGGCAGCTGCACTTTTTTCCATTATGTTCATATATCTGCAAACGGTGATCGACCCGAATCTTGAGGACATATCCAGGATGAGAGCGGAAGTTCTCGTAACGAGGAGTATAAATCGAGCACTTTCAGAGCTTTTTCAGGAGCAGGCTGTAGAAGAAGACCTTTTTTTGCTGAAAAAGGACGAGAACGGGAAAACAGAGCTGGTACAGGCGAATTCGATAGCGATCAACATTCTGCTGACGCAGCTTTCACTGAATCTGCAGGATGCCTTCAGTACTATGGATGAAGAAGCTCTGCAGGTGCCGCTGGGAGCTCTAATGGGCAGCAAGATGCTTTCACAGACAGGACCGTGTGCAGATGTTGTCATAAAGCCTGTAAGCGTGCTTTCCACGGATTTCAGAACGGAGTTTGCTTCTAAAGCGATAAATCAGACTAAATATAAAATATACATAGTCCTGAAATGCCGCATAAAAGTTATGGCGCCCTTTTCCTCGAGGACTTTCGACACGTCAAGTAAGATACTGCTTGCAGAAACCGTGATAATTGGGGATGTACCGGACAGCTTTGTACAGGTGCCAAAAGATGATATTTTAGATGTAACAGAATGATGAAAATGTGGTAATATAAGAACATGCTTAGATTTAATGATAAAAATGAAATAATCACAGAAGAGTACAGGGCTGTTCTCGTCGGCATACAGCTTGACGAGGATATATCGTATTCGATGGAAGAACTTGCAGGACTTGCCGAGGCTGACGGTATCGAAGTTGTCGGTATGATGGTGCAGGCTCGCGAAAAGCCGGATACAGCAACGCTGATAGGTAAGGGAAAGGTAGCGGAGCTGGCAGATATGTGCGAAGCGATGGATGCCGATACAGTTATATTCAACGAAGAGCTTTCAGGCGTGCAGCTGAGAAACCTGGAGGAAGCAACAGGTGTAAGAGTTATCGACAGGACGATACTTATACTTGATATCTTTGCGGACAGAGCAGCGTCAAAGGAAGGAAAGCTGCAGGTCGAGCTTGCGCAGCTGCAGTACAGGATGCCGCGTCTTACAGGCTTTGGAAAATCGCTGTCGCGTCTCGGCGGAGGCATCGGCACAAGGGGCCCGGGTGAAAAAAAGCTTGAGACTGACAGGCGTCATATCACCAGAAGAATAGATGATATCAGAGAAGAACTCAGGAAGGCGGAGAAGAACCGCCAGCTGCAGAGAGCGGGCAGAGAAAAATCCAGGCTTCCTGTTGCAGCGCTCGTAGGTTATACGAACTCAGGGAAGTCTGCGATAATGAACAGGCTGCTTTCCATGGCTGACAATGAGGAAAAGACTGTGGCATCGAAAGACATGCTTTTTGCCACGCTTGACACGCAGCACAGACGGATAACACTGGAACAGGGAAACGAGTTCATACTTATAGATACTGTGGGTTTTGTCAGCAAGCTGCCTCACGGACTGGTAGAGGCTTTTAAATCCACTCTGGAGGAAGTGAAATATGCAGATCTGCTGATACATGTCATAGACAGCTCTTATGCAGAACGTGATTTTCAGATTGAAGTTACAGATCGCGTGCTGAGCCGGATAGGGGCAGGCGGCAAGGAAAAGCTCATGGTATACAATAAGATCGATCTCGTAGATGAACGCCCGATCGATGTGAGCGGCAATGATGCAGTATATGTTTCAGCCAGAACCGGTGAGAATATGAATGAGCTGCTTGCGGCTGTAAAGAGCAGTCTTTTTGGAAAACGCATACATGCAAGGTTCGTCATACCGTATGATAAAGGAAGCGTGACATCGTATCTGTGTGAAAACGGGGAAATAACTTCTATGCAGTATAAGGCGGAAGGGACTGTGATCGACGGGAATTTTGAAGCGGCAGACTATGAAAAATACAAAAGTTTTACGGAAGCCTGATACCACTGGGAATAAATT